>JBHARQ010000022.1:0-6681 GCA_041831015.1 Simonsiella sp.
ATTAATGATTTAAAATTATGATTAATTTCAATTTTTACTGAATCTTTATTTGATTCATTATTTAATGGGGTAAAACAATTATAAAATTTGTTCATTTTTTATCCTATTTCGCCATTTAAATAGCTCGCGTAGGTATGATTAGGCGCAAGCTGTAATCGTACGAATGCGATTAAAATTTTACAGAAGCATTCGTACGGTTACGCTGTCGCTACCGTACCTACGGAGAACACACCTGTCCGTGCCAGTAACCTAAAAGCGTGGTGCGCGGCAAGACGCGCGTTCCCGTTAAAAAAACGCACATTTGCTTTGAATAGCGCAAATGTGCGTTTTTCCCGTTTGATTAGGGCGTATAGAAAGTCGGTGTTCCTGGCCCAACAGGTAAGCCAAACACAAACACCCACAAATAGAACAACAAACTCCAACCCAACAAGAAAATCACGGAATACGGCAACATCAACGCCACCAATGTTCCCACACCCATATCGCGTTTATAACGAATCGCCACCGCCAAAATCAAGCCAAAGAAACTCATCAAAGGCGTAATAATATTGGTTACCGAGTCGCCAATACGGTAGGCAGCCTGAATCACTTCGGGCGAATAGCCTGCCAACATCAGCATGGGGACAAAAATCGGTGCCGTTACCGCCCATTGCGCCGATGCCGAACCAATCATCAAATTAATCAACGCGCAAATAATGATGAAACAGAACATCAACAAACCACCTGTTAAACCAATGGTTTTCAGAAATTCCGAACCTTTAACCGCCAAAATAGGGCCCAAATTACTCCAACTAAAATACGCCACAAATTGCGATACAAAGAAAATCAACACCAAATACAACGCCATAGAACGCATGGAACTGGTCATGCCTTCAATCACATCTTGCGAAGAAGTCATCGTGCCTGCCACTTTGCCATACGCAATGCCCGCACAGGCAAAGAAAATAAAGATAAACGCCACAATGCCATTCATAAACGGCGAATTGGTAATGATGGCACCTGTTTGTTGATTCCGCAAAATGCCATTTTCAGGCAGCACGCCACACGCCACAATCGCCGACAACACCAAGACCGTTGCCAATGCCGCCCACAAGCCTTTTTTCTCGGCTGGGGTTAATTTTTCAATCGTCATGTTTTCATTGTCGGGGCTGCCTTCGCTTTTATCGTATTTACCCAAATGCGGTTCAATCAATTTATCGGTAATGAAATAACCCAAAAATGAAATCAAAATCGCGCTGATTGCCATAAAATACCAGTTGGCTTCCGCGCCCACCGTGTAATCAGGCGCAATCAAACGCGCCGATTGCTGCGTAATACCCGACAAAATCGGGTCAACCGTACCAATCAACAAATTAGCACTATAACCACCCGACACCCCTGCAAACGCCGCCGCCAAACCTGCCAACGGATGACGTCCCAACGAATAAAAAATCAACGCCGCCAACGGAATAATCACCACATAGCCCAATTCCGATGCAATATTAGACATCACACCTGCAAACACCACCGCCAAGGTAATCAATTTAGGTGGCGCATTCAAAATCACCGAACGCATGGCAGACGCAATCAAACCCGAACGCTCCGCAATGCCCACACCCAACAGCGCAATCAACGCCGTTCCCAATGGCGCAAAGCTCGTGAAATTGCTCACCAAATTTTCAATCATTTTGGCAATACCTGCACCATTGAGCAAACTCACCACGCGAATCATGCCATCGGCAGCGCGACCTTTGGCACCTTCGGGGCGTGGGTCAACCACACTCACATCAAAATACGCACCAATGGCAGATGTCACCAATAAAATCGCAATAAAAATTAAAAATAACACCACAGGATTCGGCAATAAATTGCCCATTTTTTCAATGACAGTCAGCATTTTGTCAAAATACTTACTGTTGGGTTTCACGTCATTGGTCATGATGCGGACTCCGTTTTTAAGAAAATAAACGTATTTTTACTTGATTTTGCGATAACAAGCAAGTCATGTTCATGATAAACATGACTGTCTCCCCACTCCAATGTGCTTTTTTCAGACATTTTGCCCTAATCCAGCCTATCAATCCCATTTCATGACACAATATTGACTATAATATTACCCCATGATTCATTTCCCATTTCACAAAACACCATGAAAGCCATGATACTTGCCGCAGGACGCGGCGAACGGATGCGTCCTTTAACCGATACCACCCCAAAACCCCTATTGCTCGCAGGTGGCATTCCCCTGATTGCGTGGCATTTGCGCCGATTGCAAGCCGCAGGAATTACCGACATTGTGATTAACCATGCTTGGCTCGGACAAAAAATTGAAGATTGCTTGGGCGATGGCGCGGATTATGGCGTGAATATCTGCTATTCCCCCGAAGGCGAAACAGGTTTAGAAACCGCAGGCGGCATTGCCACCGCATTAGAATTTTTGGGCGATGACCCCTTTTTAGTGATTAACGGCGATGTTTTAACCAATATTGATTTCCAAATCGCACGTCAGCAAGCCGAATTATTAGACACCCAAAACCTACTCGCCCATTTGTGGCTCGTTCCCAATCCGCCTCACAACACGCAAGGCGATTTTGGCTTACGCACCGATGGCAAAGTCCAATCCAACACCACAGGCGCAACACCCACCACCTTTAGCGGCGTGGGCGTGTACCAATCCGCCCTATTTGACGAAGTGGAAAAACGCAAACCTGCCAAACTCGCCCCCCTACTTCGCAAAGCCATGCAATTAGAACAAGTGAGCGGACAACTGCATCAAGGTTTATGGCTAGACGTAGGCACACCCGAACGACTGGCACTCGCCGACCAACTGGCACGCGCTGGCGCATTAAGCTAATCATTATTAAATTAACGGGAACGCGCGTCTTGCCGCGCACCACGCTTTTGGGTGGGTGGCACGGAACGGTGCGTTCTCCGTAAAAACAGATTTCATATCCACCCTGATTTTACAATGAGTTGAGAATAATCAATTAAAACTTTGGTAGTAAAAGGGCAGATATAAAATCCGCCCCTACGAAAGGGTTTTGTAAAGGTTTCAAAATGTAAGAACCTGTATTCACAGCCAAACACGATGGATTTTTGCCCCATTTGGCACGCCTGCTGCGTTGATTTTCATATCAATAGGAACGTATTGACATGAAAATCGCCTTACATCCGCATCAACTGGTACAAAAATCCATTTCGCATTAGCCATGAATACAGGTTCTAAAAAACAGCCTGAATGGTCTTCGCGAGACTTTCAGGCTGTTTTTTAATAAATTAATTAACGTGGCGCACGTGGTGCTTGTTCTGATTGACGGCGTTCAGATTTTTGACGCTTTTGCTCTTTTTTGAGTTGCTTGCGTTCGGCTTGCTTATCTTTTTTCGCTTTTTTGTCATATTGTTTTTTGGCTTGTGGCGCGGGTTTCTGCGCTTGCTGGCGTTCTTGACGCTCTTGACGTGGGCGTTCATGTTCATGCGATTGTGGCGCAGCCATGCTTGGCGCAACCAAACCCATAGTCAGCAAACCTGATACCAAAACAGTTGATAATTTTTTCATGATGTAATCCTTGTAAGAAATTGATTTAAAATCGAATCATGTTTACAATGTCGATGGAGTGAATCATACGCGTCTTTTGTGTTGGCGTAGGATAAGCATTTTGCAAATTAGGTAAATGGCTCTACGTCAATTCCTGCAAACCGTTCAATTCGGTTAAATTGCATCAAAAAAGCAGCCTGAATTGCCGTCCGCTAGGACTTTCAGGCTGCCTGTTTATTTCACCAAATTAGTTTTGCTCTTCCAACCACACATTACCATCACGCGCCAACAACTCTTGCGCTTCTTTTGGCCCCCAGCTATTGGCTGCGTAAGTAAATGGTTTGACTGGCGAAGTTGCCCAGTTTTCCAAGATTGGCATCACCCATTCCCACGCTTTTTCCAATTCATCGCGGCGGTTGAACAAGCCCAAACGACCGTCAATCACTTCACGCAACAACAATTCATACGCTTCGGCACGGCGTTCATCAGACGTTTTGCCCATATCCAACACCATTTCGGCTGGCGCAACATCCAAACCGCTACCCACTTGTTTCACAAACAATTTTGCAGAAATCGTTTCATTTGGCTGCAATGAAATCACCAAACGATTGGCATTCGCACCAAACAAACCATCGGCTTGTTCTTTGAAATTCAACACAATTTCAGCCGTGCGCGACGCCAAGCGTTTGCCTGTACGCAAATAGAACGGCACACCCGCCCAACGTGGCGTGTCAATTTCGGCACGAATGGCAACATAAGTTTCGGTGCGGCTGTCGGCTGGCACATTATGCTCTTGCAAATAGCCATTTTTGCCATCGGCAGCCGTGTATTGGGCGCGAATGACATTTTTGTCCACATCGGCAGAAGTCATCGGTTTCAATGACGCCACCACTTTCAATTTTTCATCGCGCACATCGTCCGCGCTCAATGATTTTGGTTTTTCCATGGCTACAAAGCACAACATTTGCATAATGTGGTTTTGCACCATATCACGCAACGCGCCTGTGATGTCGTAGAATTCGCCGCGCTCTTCCACGCCTAATTGTTCGGCAATGGTAATTTGCACCGATTTGATGAAATCTTTGTTCCACACTTGCTCAAAGAACACATTGCCAAAACGCAATGGCAACACATTTTGCAAACTTTCTTTGCCCAAATAATGGTCAATGCGGTAAACCTGTTCTTCTTTGAAATATTGCGCCACGTCCGAATTGATTTCTTGCGAAGATTTCAAATCCGTGCCAAGCGGTTTTTCCAATACGATACGCACATTGTCGGCATTCAAACCCACCGAAGCCAAATTCGCGCAAGCTGGCGCAAAGAATTTTGGCGCGGTAGATAAATAAATCACCACATTATCGGTTTGCGTACGCGCTTTAACCAATTGACCCAATTCAACAAAATGCGCTGGATTGGTGGCGTCCACAGTCAAATATTGAATGCGTTTGATAAAGCTATTCCACAATTCTTCGGTAAAATTTTGTTTCACATGGATTTTGCTGTCGGTTTCCACTTTTGCCAAAAAGCCTGCGGTGTCCAGTTCGCTGCGGCTCACGCCCAAAATGCGACCTTCTGGGTGCAACAAACCCGCCGCGTGCGCTTGATACAAGCATGGCAACAATTTACGCATTGCCAAATCGCCTGTCGCGCCAAACAGCACCATATCAAAATTATTCAATTTTTGAGACATTTAGAATTCCTTTCGGAGTTGAGTTATCAAATTACAAAACCTTTGCATTATCGCTATTTTCAGGCTGCCTGAATAGTGTTTTTGCAAATTGATTTCACGCAAATCAAATAAATTTCATCGGATAACATGATTTTCAGAATTTTATTAACGCTATCCATTTCAAATGGTGATGATTTAACGGGAACGCGCGTCTTGCCGCGCACCACGCTTTTAGGTGGATGGCACGGAATAGGGTGGTAGTATAATGATATGAATCAATACAGCAAATCACAAAAATATTCATCACTGACGGCTCGCGCCTAATCGTATCGACACGAGCTGAAAATCGGTAAAATGGCGTTATTTACTCAAAAACAAACATAACAAAAACGAGCCAAAACATGAAAACAACCTTACTTATCCTACTATTAGGCTTAACCCCATTTGCCCATTCAGCCGACAAGCTAATTTTCGCCTGCACCAACGCGCAAGGCAAACAAGTTCGCGTAACCGAACACGCAGGCAAATTTCGCTATCAATTTGGCAAACCCAATCGTCCCGAATTGGTTTTTGAAAACCATCGTCAAGAAGCGATTAACCGTTCGCCGATGTGGAATGGTGTGGGTCATTTGTGGTCAAATTTGGTGTTGGCAAATGGCGATTACCGCTATAGCGTTTTCAAGTCTATGGACAGAAATTCCGATGAACACCCAATCGAATATGGCGTAACCGTTGAACAAATCATTGATGGCGAATCCAAATACATCAATCAAATTCAATGCAGTAAAAAATACGAAATTGTGGAGAATTTACCTGAAGAAGTGTTGTTTTAATATTATTCAGCCAGCCTGAATTTTGGGTGGGAACGCGCGTCTTGCCGCGCACCACGCTTTTGGGTTACTGGCACATTGTCATTTTGCGCTCTGTAGTTAAAATTGGGCGTTGCAGGCTGCCTGAAAGCGTTTGTCAGCCATTAAAGCTGTTTTAATTGGTTCGTAAACGTCTTTTAATTCTGGTTGTGTTTGGCACACGTCAAGCACCACATGAACAGCAAATTGGTAATGTTCAGGAGAAAGTTTTTTGCTTTCTGCGTCTAAATCAAAACTATCATTGATTTCATAGTTTACTCGCCACATGGTGCTATACGATTGACCCAATGTTTTCATGCGTTCAATCGTATTATCAAACAAAATACGCGCCTGTTTTTCTGTTAATTGAACAGTTGTAAAACATTCGCTATCGGGTTTGCTTTCATTGTAAGCAAGATAAAACGGTATCATAGTGCTTTCCCAATTTGGTAAGAATTTAAAATTTTCAGGCTGCCTTTCAGTACACGACAAAAATGGAGCGGCGACGGCTCGTCGCCATATTTCACATACACCACAAATTTAATTTGCATCAAATTCAAAATATTGGCGACGAGCCGTCGCCGCTCCATGTGGCACTATTTAAATTTTGTCGTGTACTGAAAGACTGCCTGAAAGAACTACGCGTCCAG
>JBHARQ010000023.1:0-5568 GCA_041831015.1 Simonsiella sp.
AAATAAATTTATATTGATTTTTGGGATTTTTTGCTTTGAATTTTCATGATTTTTTGCTAAATTGATATGATCAAATACAAAACAAACTGATTGATATGAAAACCCTTTATCTGATTCGCCATACCGAAGATGCCGCGCAAATTGTGGAAAAATTACCACGCCCTGCCAAGCTTTATACCTCTGAATTGCCCGCGCCCATGCAAACCGCGCAAGCCATTTGCGACCGTTGGCATGTGCGCCCCGAGCCATTAGCTTGCATGAATCAATATGATTATGCCAACGAACCAGCCGCTCCCACACTCGCGCCGCCGATGATGTTGGGAATGCCTGCATTGGCAGCACAACAGCCTGAATCTTCACCCAAATTTACATTTGATGATATGAATGCAGGGGTGGAAGCCTTTTTAAAACTTGCGCCCAAATTTCCCCATCGTACCATTTGCGTGGTGCATGAAGAATGGGTGCATTTACTGCTTTGGCATGTTTTAGGATTTCATGCCAATCACCCGTCCCCTGCCGATGAAATGGACGCTTTCCAAACATGGCAAAGCCATACGCCTTCACCCGACGCATGGTATTTGCATATTGGCGATAGCTGGGAAACATGGTTGCAAGTATTGGATTTGGATAGCCAAAAATAAACACAATGGGTCGTTGCATCCACTCATCAATGCACGACCCATTTTATTTATCTAAAAAATTAGATTTTACAAATGATTATTTAATTCATTGATAAATTTAGAAATAAATTCCCTATTGTAACGATAATACGTCCACTTTCCCGAGCGTTTACTTTCCACCAAATTGACCTTTTTCAAAGCATCTAAATATGCCGATACAACAGATTGCGCCAAACCCGATTTCTCAACAATCAATCCCACGCTCACACCGCCATGAAATCCAGGGGGCTGACAGGCGTGTGGGGGGAAATGTTGTTCGGGGTGTTTCAGCCAAAGCAGCATTTGATAGCGGTGTTCATTGGCAAGCACTTTGAAAATGTCTAGTGTGTTCATCATTTTAAACTGCAATAATATTTTGATTTTTATAAAATATTCATTTTTTTGATGAATGATTCAGGCTGCCTGAAATATAGCAGTGCAATACGTCAAGCTGCCTGATTTATTCATCAAAATCATTTTAATTAATTGATTTAACTGCGATAATCAGCATTAATAGAAACGTAATCATGCGATAAATCACAAGTATACACCACACCATTCGCTGTACCCGCATCTAATTCCACGCGAATCGTGATTTCACTTTGTTTCATCACACGTTGTCCATCGGCTTCGGTGTAGCCCAATGCGCGTCCGCCATTTGCCGCTACCAACACATCATCTAAATACAAACGCAAAGTATCGGTATTCACATTCACACCCGAATAACCAATCGCCGCCAAAATGCGTCCCAAATTCGGATCGCTGGCAAAAAACGCAGTTTTCACCAAGGGCGAATGAGCAATCGCATATGCCACTTTTCGCGCATCATCGCGGCTGGCTGCGCCGTTTACTTCAATGGTCATAAATTTGGTTGCGCCTTCACCATCACGCACAATCGCTTGCGCCAATTCCAATGCCACTTCGGTTAATAAATCGCGCAGTTGGGCATAGCGTGGGTCGGCGATATTATCAATTTGATTTTGTTCCGATTTACCAGTTGCGATAATCACAAAACTGTCGTTGGTGCTGGTATCGCCATCAACGGTAATGCAGTTAAAACTGGCATCTGCCACCTCTTCCGTTAAACGTTGTAACACGGGTTGCGAAACATGCGCGTCAGTTGCAATAAAGCCCAACATGGTCGCCATATTCGGACAAATCATGCCTGCACCTTTGGCGATGCCCGTAGCAGAAATGGTGTGATGATTGCCCACTTGACCGCGACGATGTGCCGCTTTGGCAACGGTATCGGTGGTCATAATCGCGCGCGCTGCCGTCAGCCAATCACACGCGGTTAATTTGCCCACCGCAAAGTTGATTTTATCAATCGGCAAAGGCTCTAAAATCACGCCTGTAGAAAATGGCAACACTTGGTCAGTTTGACAATTCACTTGTAATGCGGTGGCAGCACACATTTGTTGTGCATCGGCACGACCTGTTGCGCCTGTGCCTGCATTGGCATTGCCTGTATTGATAATGAGTGCGCGAATGCCTTTGGGATTTGCCAAATGCTGTTTGGCGACAAATACAGGCGCAGCGCAAAACCGATTTTGAGTAAACACCGCGCCAACCGTGCTGCCTGAATCCAATAACATCACGGTAACGTCATTATGATTCGGCTTTTTCACGCCAGCTTGCGCCACAAAAAGATGAACACCAGCAATATCAGGTAATTGATCGGCGGTTTTTTCAATATAATTCACAGGCATGGAAACACTCCTTCAGAGTTGAGAGAAACCCGATTTTAGCGGAAAACCACCGTTTCAGGCAGCCTGAAAATCAAAATAGATAAGAAAAACCGCCTTGTTGTGATAACAAGGCGGTGTGTATCTGGTTGCGGGAGCAGGATTCGAACCTACGACCTTCGGGTTATGAGCCCGACGAGCTACCATGCTGCTCCATCCCGCGTCTGGAGAACTGAACTATACGCTGTTTTGGAAAACGTGTCAAATCTTTTTCATACTGATTAATCATTAAATTCAAGATTAACTTTATAATCCATTGAATTATCATTATTTAAATCAATAGAAACATCCAAACGGCGATTGCGTGATAACAAAGTCATATCCGTTTCATCTACATTTACATCTTTACTTGCCACACGATAGCCATGTTTTCTGGCTTGTCTTTCCACATCGCGAATCAGTCGCTGCATATTGATATGGTGAACTTGCCATTTAGCGGTAACTTCACCGTCATTATCCACTTTGGCTTTGAGCAAAGTCGCGGCATGGCTGGGTTGATAAATTTCGGCTGGCAAACGTGGCGCAGCAAATGCGCTGGTTTGCGCCAATAATAAAGTGGCTAGTAATAATTTGATTTTCATCATCATTTCCATTTCAATGGATTAAAGAGAGGGTTCAAAATTAACAAATTTAATCAGAAAAAGCAAGTATCGACAGCCTGAAAGGTTTGCGGATATTTTGACGGGAACGCGCGTCTTGCCGCGCACCACGCTTTTAGGTGGTTGGCGTGGACAGGTGTGTTCTCCGTAGTTTTGATTTCGCTGGACGCGTCGTCCTTTCAGGCAGCCTGAAAACTTATTGATAGAAATTCTCATATAAAAATCAAATACTCATCTTCAGAATCTGCCCACTTTTTTGTTATAATAAACACATTACAAAAAACAACACAAATCAAACTGCCATGATGAAATTAGCTACCATCGGTTTGAATCATCAAACTGCTCCGCTCGCGATTCGTGAGCAACTTGCTTTCCCTGCTGCCACCTTACCTGATGCGGTGCGTGATTTATTAGAGGACACCGCTGCCGAGGCTGTCATTTTATCGACTTGTAATCGCACAGAAATTTACTGCGTGGCAGACCACGAAACCGTCATTGAATGGTGGGCAAATTATCATAATTTAAACATTGAAGACATTCGCCCCTATTTATACACTTACGGTTGTGGCGAGACCATCCGTCATGCGTTTCGCGTGGCAAGCGGCTTGGACAGCATGGTATTGGGCGAACCACAAATTTTAGGACAAATGAAAGACGCCGTGCGCGTGGCAACCGAACAACACGCATTAGGCACATGGCTCAACGCACTCTTCCAACGCACATTCTCCGCCGCCAAAGACATTCGCAGCCACACCCATGTGGGCAACAACACCGTGTCTATGGCTTCAGCCAGCGTGAAAATGGCAGAAGAAGTCTTCCCCGATTTATCCGCAGCGCGTGTATTATTGGTGGGCGCAGGCGAAATGAACGAACTGGTTGCCACCTATTTTGCAGCCAAACAACCTGCTAAAATGATGATTGCCAACCGCAGCCTGAAACGCGCCCAAGACTTATGCGACAGCCTGATTGCCCCAGCCGATGCCTGCCTACTCAATGACTTACCCCATATTTTGCCAGATTACGATGTGGTTATTTCATGCACGGCAGCACCCTTGCCCATTATTGGCAAAGGCATGGTCGAACAAGCCGTGTTGCAACGCCAAGGCAAACCCCTGTTTATGCTTGATTTAGCGGTGCCACGCGACATCGAGGCACAAGTTGCCGAAATTGACCATGTCATTTTAAAAACCGTGGACGACATCTATTCCGTAGTGGAAACAGGCAAAGAAGCTCGCCGTTCCTCCGCCGCCGCCGCCGAACAAATGGTAGAACGCAAAGTCGCCGAATTTGTCGATTGGCAAAAACAACGCCAACGCGTGCCATTAATTTGCGCCCTACGCGATGAAGGCGAACGCGCCCGCCAATACGTATTACAAAACGCCATGAAACAACTCGCTAAAGGCGGCAACCCACACGAAGTGCTGGAACGTTTATCGGTACAACTGACCAATAAACTGCTCCACGCCCCCACCAGCGTCTTGAACAAAGACGATGATTTGACCCACGCCGTTTCCCAAATTTACCGTTTACAAACACCGCATCACACGGCAGAACGTCAAGCGGCATAATTGATTCATTCACTATCAGGCTGTCTGAAGGACTACGCGTCCAGCGAATCAGGCAGCCTGAATTTTGTGCGTGGTAATTTTGACGGGAACGCGCGTCTTGCCGCGCACCACGCTTTTAGGTGGGTGGTGCGGAACGGTGCGTTCTCCGTAGAACGGTAGGTCGGATTCTTGAATCCGACATTTTCGTAAAATCAAAAGATTATGTCAGGTACAAGTATTCGACCTACGCAACTTTCCCATATAAAATGAAATTTTTAAAACAACACATTCACGATTGCTTTTTAGCCGATTCGGGCGAATACTTAGAAAACTACCAATATTTAGCGCATAAATGGCAAACGCAAGGTTTAAGCCCTGCTGAACACTACGCTTTCGCACATTTAACGCCACCCCATTTATCGCCCACAGAAGATGAAGCACGTTATTTACATCATCTTTGTGAAGCGGCGCGTGGTGGTTATCTTCATGCTTGGTATAAATTAGCGTTTATTTTTGAATATGGCGATTATGGCGTTACCCCGAATCTGCCATTAGCCGAACGATTGCTACAACTTTGTTTTAAAAAACAACACCCCAACGCCATTTATATTATGGCGTGTCGTTTGTGGCAATACGATTTAGCGCAAGCCAAACAATTATTGTGGCAAGCCGCAGCATTGCGTTCGCAAGGCGCGTATTTTTTATTGGCGGAATGTTATGCGCGTGGGCGTTATGGTTTTCGTCCAAATCGGCGGTTGGCGACGTTTTATAAGAAAATGGCGTGGCGCGATGATGTGTGGGGCGTGTAGAATGTGATTAAAATGTCACAGCTTGTATCCGACATAATCCTTTGATTTTACGAAAATGTCGGATACGAATATCCGACCTTGTATATTCAAAATCGAGTATCATAGCAATGAAACAGCTTATCTGTATCTCGTATCCGACCATGTGCAAAGTTTAAAGCCCGTTTCGTAGCTCAGAGAACAGATAAGCACCCATCAACACAACCGAACAG
>JBHARQ010000024.1:0-6785 GCA_041831015.1 Simonsiella sp.
AAGATGGGGGGATTTGTTTGGTTATGGTTGATTTATATCATGTAATTTGTTTGTTGTTAATGGGTTATGTTTTTTGAAGTGCGGACGGTTTCGTGCCACTGGTTTTGGCGTGGGTGCGGCGGCAAGACGCCGCGTTTCTGGCGTATAATCGGGCTTTTGTTTTTTTCAGGCAGCCTGAACGATGTCGCACGATATTTATGAGTATTTGGAAAATTTGGATTTGGCGCAAACGCAGGATTTTATTCAGCAAGCGCGTGTGAAAACGGAAAATGTGTTTTGTCAATCCGATGAATTTCATCACGCCAAACAGCAAATTTTGGCGCAATTACAAGATGATAGGCAAATTCCGTTTTGCCAAGAACATCGCGCCAAGATGTATCATTTTTATCAATCTGCCGAGCAGCCAAAGGGGGTGTATCGGGTGTGCAGCGCGGCAACGTATCGCGCGGGGCTGCCTGAATGGGATGTGTTGTTTGCGGTGGCGGATTTTGATGAAATTTTGGGCGATGATGTGTATTTGGATGGGGTGTCGCATTATGTGGAGCAGCCCGAAATGGTGTTGCTGACCTTGAGTTCGGCTGGTTCGGATAGTGCGTACACGGTTGAATTTAATTTGAAAACGCGCGAAATTGTGCAAGGTGGTTTTCATTTTCCGTTGGGAAAAAATCAGATTTCTTGGCGTGATGAAAACAGCGTGTGGGTTTGTCCTGCGTGGGACGAACGCCAGCTCACGACTTCGGGCTATCCGCGTGAAGTGTGGTTGATGGAACGCGGTCAGTCGTTCGCGGAAGCCACACCGATTATTCAAATGGACGCGGACGGCATGATGGCGCATGCGTGGCGTTATTTGGACGGTCAGGGCGCACCGATTGATTTGATTGAATTGGCGCATTCGTTTTATACAAAAGATTATTTTTATGTGAATGCGAATGCGGAAGCGGTGAAATTGGCGTTGCCGAATGATTGTGAGATTTTGGGTTATTTGGCGGGGCAGTTGTTGTTGCGTTTGAAATCGGATTGGCAGCGTAGCAAGCAGAAGTATGTTTCAGGCAGTCTGATTGCGGTGAAATTGAATAAGGGGGAATTGGGCGAAGCGTTTTGTTTGTTTGTGCCTACGCGTTCACAAGCATTGGAAAGTGTTGAAACGACACGGAAATTTATTATCGCCAGTTTGTTGGACAATGTTTCAGGCTGCCTGAAAGCTTGGAAATGGGAAAACGGGGCTTGGGTAGAACAAACGTTGCCACGTTTTCCGCAAGGCGCGATTAATATTACCGACCAGCCTTGGGGCGGCGATACGGTGTATTTGTCTGCCAGTGATTTTGTGACGCCATTGACTTTGTTTGCGTTGGATTTGAATGTGATGGAATTGACGGTGTTACGCCGCCAGCCGAAACAGTTTGACGCGCAAGATATTGTGGTGGAACAGCATTTTGCGACATCGTTAGATGGCGAGCGCATTCCGTATTATCATGTTGGTAAGCAAAAATCGCCCGACACGCCGACTTTGGTGTATGTGTATGGTGGGTTTAATGTGCCTGAATTGCCGCATTATATGGGGGCGATTGGGCGGCATTGGTTGGCGCAAGGCAATGCGTTTGTGTTGGCGAATGTGCGCGGTGGGGGCGAATTCGCGCATTGGCACACGGCTGCCATTAGGGAAAATAAGCACAAGAGCGTGGACGATTTGTTGTCTATTTTGAATGATTTATGTGAACGCGGTTACAGCAGTGCGAAAAAAATCGCCATTCAAGGCGGCAGCAATGGTGGTTTGATGGTGGCGTCTGCGTTTGTGCGGCAGCCTGAAAGCATGGGTGCGATGGTGTGTGAAGTGCCGCTCACGGATATGTTGCGCTACACGAAATTGTACGCAGGCACGAGTTGGATAGATGAATATGGCGACCCTGAAAATCCACAAGATTATGATTATTTGAAAGATTTTTCGCCTTATGAAAATCTTTCAGGCAGCCTGAATTATCCGCCAGTTTTGATGACGACTAGCTTGGCTGACGACCGCGTCCACCCCGCTCACGCGCTGAAATTTTACGCAAAATTGCAAGCCAATCCCAACGCCCAAGCGTGGCTCTACGCCCCCGAAACAGGCGGACACACAGGCAACGGCACACAAGCCGACACCGCCGCCGAATTGGCGTGTGTGCTGGAATTTTTGAATAAAACGATTGTTCAGGCTGCTTAAATATTCACATAATCATGCAACTTGGGGCGGATATAAAATCCGCCCCAACAAAACAAATGATGAATTTTACAAAAATTTCAGCCTAAAAATAAGTTACACCAAATGTTTCAACATCCACGCTACATAACGCTCAACACCTTGTTCTACCGTGAAAAAATCATCGGTATAACCTGCGGCACGAAGTTGTGTAATATCGGCTTGCGTGAAACTTTGGTATTTGCCTTTGAGCGCGTCTGGAAACTCAATGTAGCGGATAAGTCCTTGTTCTACCAATTCATTTAACGACAATTTCGGTTTACCTTCGGCAGCGCGACACGCATTCACCGTAGCGGCTGCCAAATCATTAAATGGCTGGCTGCGACCCGTACCCAAATTGTAAATACCTGATTTATCGGGATTATCAAAGAAATACAAATTCACTTTCACCACATCTTCTACGCTCACGAAGTCGCGGCTGTGTTCGCCATTGCCGTATTGTTCGTATTCACCAAACAAATTAACAAAACCTTGTTCACGATATTGATTGAAATGATGATAAGCTACTGACGCCATTCGCGCTTTATGCTGTTCACGCATACCATAAACATTGAAATAACGGAAACCTACCACTTGTGCGGTCAAACCTTGTTTCATGCGTTGGCGCAAAATTTGGTCAAACAAAAATTTGGAATAACCGTACACATTAAGTGGTTGTTCTAATTCACGTTCTTCGCGGAACACTTCGCCTTTGCCGTAAACCGCCGCGCTAGACGCATACAAAAACGGAATGCGCTCGTCTTGGCACCAATCCAACAAATCCAATGTGTACTGATAGTTGTTTTCCATCATATACTTACCGTCATGGTTCATGGTGTCGGAACACGCGCCCTGATGAAACACCGCACGAATATCATCATACGGAAATTGATGTTCACGAATTTGGCGGATAAATTCATGTTTATCCAAATAATGCGTGATTTCGCAATCGGCTAAATTTTTGAATTTGTTGCCATTTGTTAAATTATCCACCGCCACAATATCGGTTATACCGCGTTCATTCAACGCCTTAACTAAATTGCTGCCAATAAAACCAGCCGCACCCGTTACAATTACAGTCATAATAGTTCCTTATTTTTCAAAGAATTAAATTTTCAGGCTGCCTGAATTATTTTTTCACTAAAAAATACAATCCCGACAGCGTTAATAAAATGCCTAATGCTTTCGTCCAAGAAAATGTCTCTTGAAATACAAAAATACTCAATGGTATCAATAATAAAGCTGCCGCGCCATTCACCGCCACGCCACCCCATTGAGCCGAACCACCAGCTTGATACGCCAGCAAAAAACCCAATTCAATCAACAAAATCCCCAACGCCACCAACCACACGCGCCAATTCCCCAACAACGCGCTCGCTGTAGCCAAATGAGATTGACCAAACATCGGCATTGCCAACAAACACAACACCATCGCCACCGCATAATACACCAGCAAAATCAACATCGGATTGCCCGTTTGGTCGTGCAACGATTTTTGCCCAATGTGATACGCGGTATTACCCAATGCCGCAATCAGTAAAAAGAAAATAAATTTTGACATTATATTGTTTTCATTTTAAAAATACCTTTCAGGCAGCCTGAAATCGCCAGAACGCGGCGTCTTGCTCCCCACACTTTTGGTAGCTGGTTGCCCTATAAAGCCACCACGCCATATTTCCCCACCACGCGCCCAATCATCTGCATCTCGCCCAACTCATCAGGACGCACCATTTCAGGCGGATACGCAGGATTATCATGAATCAGCATCAAAAAACCATTATGAAACATATTAATACGATAAATCATCACACCAGCCGCCGTTTGAATTGCATAAATCCCCGACCCCATATATTGCTGAATGCGCGTATCAATCAACACCGTATCGCCCACCGCTAACGTATTGAACATATTATCATAATTCACAATATGACTGATAATCTGGTCGCCGTCCAAACCCAAACGTTGCAAAGCAAATTCACGCAAATCCAAGACCGCTTTCGGCGCAGGTTCAGGCGCATGAGACGATGTGCTGGCTGGCACGACAGGCATATCCCACATCGCCCCCTCGCCTGTTTGCAACCATTCGGGCGACACGCCAAAAACTTGTCGTGCCTCTTGCAAACCTTTTTTGGATAAACCTTTTTGTTCCCAATTTCGCAACGTTTGCTGGGAAACGGCAAGTGCCAATGCTAATTCAGCAATATCATGAATTTGGCGACATTCGGCGGCAGCTTGATACAGTCGGGCAGTAGAATCGTGCATATTGAAATGTGAATCAAATGAAATAAAATGGGAAATTGTAACGCATTTTTCGGGCAAAATTTCAGTACATCATTCAGTACACGACAAAAAATTTCAATGCAGCCTGAAAAAATCAATCTACCATTGAAAAAAGGCGGATATCAAATCCGCCTCTATACAATCAATTTCAATAAAAATTAAAGATTTAAACCCAAACGTGATATTTCAACGGGCATATAACCATTTAAATCCATCACATTTCAGCATAATTTGCCCCGCCGCCCCCTTCTGGACAAACCCATGTGATGTTTTGCGTAGGGTCTTTGATGTCGCATGTTTTGCAATGCACACAGTTGGCAGCATTAATTTGCAAACGCGGTTCGCCACCCTCTTCCACAATTTCATACACCCCTGCTGGACAATAACGCGTTTCAGGGCTGGCGTATTCACGATAATTCACATCAATGGCTAAATTTGGATTGCGTAATTGCAAATGCGAAGGCTGATTTTCCTCATGCGACACATTGGCAAGAAACACGCTGCTCAAACGGTCAAACGTAATCACCCCATCAGGTTTTGGATAATCAATCGGGCGACAATCTGCCGCTTTTTTCAGGCTGCCTGAATCTGTGCCGTGATGCGAAAACGTCCAAAAACCACGTCCTTTCAACACATACTGCTCCAAACCCGTGTACATCATCGCAGGAATCAAACCCCATTTAAACGCAGGGCGCACATTACGAACCTCATGCAATTCCTGATACAACCAACTGTTTTTAAAACGCGATTCATAGCTGCTTGCCATCGCCCCACGTTCAGGCAACGTCCCATCATGTTCCACCAAAACAGGAAACACCGCTTCTGCTGCCAACATCGCCGATTTCATCGCCGTATGCGCCCCTTTAATGCGCGGCACATTTAAAAAACCAGCCGCATCGCCCACCAATACACCGCCTTCAAACGCCAATTTCGGCAAACTCTGCAAACCACCCTCCACCAACGCACGCGCCCCATACGCAATACGGCGACCACCTTCCAACGTCTTCCGAATCGCAGGATGCAATTTCCAACGCTGAAATTCCTCAAATGGCGACAAATACGGATTTTGATAATCCAAGCCCACCACAAATCCCACCGCCACCTTATTATCATCCAAATGATACATAAAACCGCCGCCATACGTTTTCATATCCAAAGGATAGCCCACCGAATGCATCGCCAAACCAGCACGAGACTGTTCAGGCGACACTTCCCAAATTTCCTTTATCCCCAAACCAAAAGTTTGCGGCTGACTATCGCGGTCAAGCGCAAACTGCCGAATGACCTGCTTACTCAATGAACCACGCGCCCCTTCCGCAAAAATCGTCTGTTGCGCGTGCAATTCCATGCCTGCCTGAAAATTCGCAGTAGGTTGCCCATCTCTACCCACGCCCATATTACCTGTAGCCACCCCTTTCACGCTGCCATCAGCATGATACAAAATTTCTGCGCCAGCAAAACCTGCATAAATCTCCACCCCTAACGCCTCCGCTTGTTCCGCCAACCAACGGCACAACACCCCCAAACTAATGATGTAATTACCATGATTCTGAAAACTCGGCGGCGTCATCGGCAACGCATACGAACGATTTGGCAACAACACCAAAATCTCATCTTCCGTAACCAAACGCGTCAATGGCGCACCCAACTCACGCCAATTTGGCAACAACTCATTCAACGAAATTGGGTCAAACAATGCCCCCGCCAAAATATGCGCCCCTACCTCACTGCCCTTTTCCAGTACACACACACTGATGTCGCGCGAATGCTGCGCCGCCAACTGCTTCAACCGAATCGCAGCCGACAAACCAGCCACCCCCGCCCCCACAATCACCACATCATACTGCATACTGTCGCGTTCAACATTTTCGTTCATCGTATTATCCTAATAATCCTAATAAAATCATCTGACCCATCATTTTAACACCATTTATAGTCATTCATAATTAAAATAGTACCGCGTTGCCAGCTCCCTTATGTACTATTCGTACACGGCGGTCGCTGTCGCCTTGTCCTATTTCAATTCTGAACGACTATAACTTTCAGACAACCTGCCAATCCAAAACAAAAATGGCTGAATTTTGCCAGAACGCGGCGTCTTGCCGCCGCACCCACGCTTAAAACCCGTGGCACGAACACAGCCTGCTCCCAAACAAAATACAACCCGAAACCTTTGCAAAACTGCAAGAAATCCTCTAAATTCTCATTAACAAGAATTTAGAGGATTTTCTATGAGCAGTTTCTTTCAGCAATCAGCCTATGCCTTAATCAGTCAGTATCCAGATGATTTTCC
>JBHARQ010000025.1:0-2833 GCA_041831015.1 Simonsiella sp.
GCCGATTCGATTCAGTCCTTAAATGAACCGCTTATCATCACCACGAGCGCAGCGTGGGTGCGGCGGCAAGACGCCGCGTTCTGGTCAATGTTTAGGCTGCCTGAATTTTTTGAATAATTTTATTTTTTAATTTTGTGAAAGTGAATCAATGAATTTTAAATTGGTATTTGAGAGCGGCGACCCCGTCTTAATTGGTGTTTTTTTGAGTTTGGTGGCGATGAGTATTGCCACATGGTGTTTGATTGTGTATCGCTGCATTCAGTTATTTAAGGCAAAAAATGGCAATCGTGATGCTTATGATTTGTTTTGGAAAGCCGATACGCTGGCATCTGCCGAAATGAATATGAAAACGATTGATGCGCCTGTTTCTGAATTGGCATTACACGCAATTCATGCTAATCGTCAATTTGTTGATATGCAACAAAAAATGATTGCAGCCAGCTTGCCCAAAAGTGATTTTTTGGAACGTGAAATTCGTCATGGAATGACGCGTATTTTGAATCGTTATGATACAGGGTTGAGTGTGTTGGCATCGGTGGGTTCTACGGCGCCGTTTATTGGTTTGTTGGGGACGGTGTGGGGGATTTATCATGCGTTGGAAGGGATTAGCAAGGCTGGTCAAATGAGCATTGCGGCGGTGGCAGGCCCGATTGGTGAGGCGTTGGTGGCAACGGCTGTGGGTTTGTTTGTGGCAATTCCTGCGGTGTTGGCGTATAACTATTTGTCGCGTAAAAATAAGGTGTTGTCGCGCCGCATGAATGAATTTGCTCATGATTTGCACGTTTATTTGTTAAATGTAAAGGATTGATATTATGGCATTTGGTTCTATGGGCGATGGCGATGAAGATGCGCCAATGTCGGATATTAATGTCACGCCGTTGGTGGATGTGATGCTGGTGTTGTTAATTGTGTTTATGATTACCATGCCTGTATTAACTCATTCTTTGCAAATTAATTTGCCCGTTTCTTCGCAACAAGAGCAGGAGAAAAAGGCGGAAGACAAATCCAAAAAAGACATTTTAACGATTGCGGTCAATAAAAACGGTCAATACGCTTTGGGTGCAGAATCGGATAAAACGGTGGGATTGGACGCGTTAAAAGCCAAATTTGCTGAAGTGGCAGCAGATAATCCCGACCAAATTATCGCCATCAGTGCCGATAAAGATGCACCGTATGATTTTGTATTGCAAGTCTTACAAGCCGCGCGTGATGCGAAATTAAGCAAAGTCGCGTTTAATATGGAAGCGAAAAAATAGTGTTGTGAAACAGGCTGTCTGAAAATATTTTCAGGCAGCCTTTTGATATATCAAAATATTTTTAATGTGAATTAAATTTGATTAAAATCAAATAATTATTTTTAATATTTCGCGCTGTTTTGATATTCAGGCAGCCTGAAACCTTGATTTCTAAAATGATTCAAAAAATCCTATAAAATGATTCAAATATTGGATTAGCCCATCAAATTGGCGTACAATACGCCCGTTTGTCAGCATGATTTAGGGTGATTTGCTGTGTACAAATCACACATACATTATCATGCAACAGCAGTAGGGTCTGCTGACATTTTGTTACCCACTATTTTAATGACGAAATGTTAGCAGACCCTATTATTCGCATGAACTTAAACATGAACGGAAGGAAGACTCATGTCTCAAACCTATAATTCAACTCCTGATTTAGATCCCATTGAAACCCAAGAATGGTTGGATTCATTGGCATCTGTATTGAAAAATGAAGGCCCAGAACGCGCTCATTTCATTTTGGAAAATTTGGTGAAATACACCCGTCGTCGTGGCGTGCATTTGCCATTTGACGCAACTACTGCGTATTTGAATACCATTCCTGTGGGTCAAGAAGCCAAATCCCCTGGGAATCATGAATTGGAACACCACATTCGTTCGGCAATCCGTTGGAATGCGGCAGCGATTGTGATTCGCGCAGGTAAAAAAGATTTGGAATTGGGCGGACATATTTCGTCTTTCGCATCGGCAGCGACTTTGTACGATGTGGGCTTTAACCACTTCTGGCGCGCCAAAGGCGAAGGCGAAGAAGGCGATATGGTGTTTATCCAAGGACACTCTGCCCCTGGTATTTACGCGCGTGCCTTTATTGAAGGTCGTTTGAGCGAAGACCAATTAAACAATTTCCGTCAAGAAATTGGCGGCAATGGCTTGTCTTCTTACCCACACCCACATTTGATGCCTGATTTTTGGCAATTCCCAACCGTATCTATGGGTTTAGGCCCATTGATGGCGATTTACCAAGCACGTTTCTTGAAATACTTGGATTCACGCGGTTTGAGCAAAACTTCGGGTCGCAAAGTATGGTGTTTCTGTGGCGACGGCGAAATGAGCGAACCTGAATCTTTGGGCGCGATTTCATTGGCAGCGCGTGAAGGTTTGGACAACCTGATTTTCGTGATTAACTGTAACTTGCAACGCTTGGACGGTCCTGTTCACGGTAACGGCAAAATCATTCAAGAATTTGAAGGCACATTCCGCGGTGCAGGCTGGAACGTGATTAAAGTGATTTGGGGCGGCAAATGGGACGCTCTGTTGGCTCGCGACACCAACAACATCTTGAAACAACGCATGGAAGAAGTGTTGGACGGCGACTACCAAACTTACAAATCAAAAGATGGCGCGTATGTTCGTGAACATTTCTTCAACACGCCTGAATTGAAAGCCATGGTTGCCAATATGTCTGACGAAGAAATTTGGGCGTTAAACCGTGGTGGTCATGACCCACACAAAGTGTACGCAGCTTATCATCAAGCTGTAAACAACCCTGATGGTCGTCCAACGGTGATTTTGGCGAAAACCATTAAAGGCTA
>JBHARQ010000026.1:0-10587 GCA_041831015.1 Simonsiella sp.
CCGTAGCTTAAAATGTAGCGTGGGCTTTGCCCACGATGGCAGGCAGCCTGAAACTTTTGCAAAACCCTAAAAACATCAACTATACCGTCATTACCGTGCAGGCGGTAATCTAACTTTTCGATTAAGAAACATATGTTTGTGTTGTGGATGCTTGGATTCCTGCCTACGCAGGAATGACGGGGTAGTGAGTTTTGCAAAGGTTTCAGCCTGAAAATGATGTGGTTTAGTCCACGCCGCATCGTTGCGATGAAGTGCGGACGGTTTCGTGCCACCCACCCAAAAGCGTGGTGCGCGGCAAGACGCGCGTTCCCGTCAAAATATCCGCAAACCTTTCAGGCTGCCTGAAATATAGGGGCTAATGACAACATAGTGGTGTCATTAGCCCCTAATGATTGGTTGATGATTTTTGGCTATTTTTTAGCATCTTTGCCATATTTACCATATTTATCAGAATAGGCATTATAGCTATAATAATTGCTGGCGGTGCGTTCTACACCATTCAATACAATGCCACTGATGCGTACATTGCCTGCCTCAAAGCGCGATACACACGCATCTAATTCACGCAAATTGGTACGCCCAAAACGACTGACTAACAAGGTTACCCCTGCATGTTGTCCCATCACCGCCGCATCGGTTACTGCTAATACGGGTGGCGTGTCTAGAATCACATAATCATAATGCGCGTCTGCCCACTCCAAAAATTTGCCCAATTTGCCATTTAGCAATAATTCAGCAGGATTTTTGGGGGTGCTACCACCGCTAACAAAATGCAAACCAGCCAAATTGGTTTTCCAAATATTTTTATGATATGGCTCATCTTGTGACAAAATTTCTGATAAGCCTTCACTAGAAGGCATGTCCAACAAATGGTGCATATAGCCTTTACGCATATCACCATCTACCAGTAACACTCTTTTGTCCGATTGCGCCATCAAAACCGCCAAATTGGCTGCGACAAAGGATTTACCCACTTCAGGTGTCGCACCTGAAATCATAATCACTTTATTGGTGGCACTCATGGTACGGAAAAATAAATTGGTTCGCAACGCGCGTAAGGCTTCTACTGCCATATCAGTTGGGTCTTTGAGCGACAACATACTGTTGGAACGAATGTGTTTGCGGTTGCCCACTTTTTTCAATACGCGGTCGCGTTTGTGTTGGGCATCCGAGGCAGGAATGCTGACAATCACGTCCAAGCCCAATGCTTCAATTTCATCTTCGGTATGAATACCACGATTGAGCAGGGTTTTCAGTAAGTAATAGCCCATACTGAAAAACATACCCAAAGCCGTTGCCAATAAAACAATAATGGCTTTTTTCGGTTTGATAGGGCGTTTGGGTACGGCTGCTTCGTCAATAATGCGAACACTGCCTTGTGAGCTGGCTTTGAGAATGTTTAATTCTTGTTGCTTGCTTAATAATTGGGTGTAAATGCTTTGGTTGATTTCAACATTGCGTGTTAAACGGATAATGTCTTGTTGCAAAGACGGCATTTTGGTTAATTGGCTGTTTAATTTGGTTTTGGCTTCATTCAAAATGCGGATTTTATCGCTTAAGGCTTGTTGCGATGGGTGTTCTTTGGTGTACACCTCGTTTAATACGGCTTGTTCGGTGCGTAAATCCACCAATTGCATTTCAATTTTGTTTAAATTTTCTAATGTGCCACGCGCCTCTTGCGGCATATCCACCGAACCACTACGCGCACGATACGCATTCAACGCATTTTCAGCGTCATGCAAGGTTGCTTTTAAGCGCGGTAATTCTTCGTCAATAAATTGTAAGCCACTGGAGGCTGCCTGAATGTCTTTGTTGCGGTCTTCGGCAGCATAGTTTTGCATGATGCTGTCTAGGATTTGTTTTAATTTAACAGGGTCTGTACCGCTTAAACTCAAGCCAATCATTGGGCTGTTTTTACTTTTTGGGGCAACGTTGAAAACTTTTAGGATATTTTCAATGCTGTTTAAATCAGAATAATGGGTAATGGAAAAGGATTGTTGGGGTGTGGAAATGATTTCTTTAATTAATAATTCGCCACCTTGTTCTATTTTTAATGGGATGCCGACTTTACCAGATTGGGTTTGACCATTGGGTGTGGTCAATGAATATTCAGTTGGTGAATGCGCGGTCAGGGTAAAGGGTAAATCCATTAAAGTTTCAGGCAGCTTGAATCGTTCTACGACCAATACGGGTTTGATGGTAGGCGATTGACTGGGAATGATTTGGGTTAATCTTTCCCAGCGTGAAACAAGGGGGGTTACGCTAATGTGCAAATTCAAATCACGCACGGTTTTTCCTAAAACACGGCGTGATTTAATCATATCCACTTCTGAATCAGCAGGCGTTTTTTGTGCGCCCATGATTTCGGATAAATCACCCAATACTTGGTTCTTTTTATTAGAAAATTCTACCATGCCATTGGCTTGGTAAATGGGAGTGGCTGATAAAGCATATGCCACGCCCAATGCCGCCGCCAGCACGGTGATGCTGGCGATGCGCCATTTGTGATACCATAAAACGCCAAATAATTGTGTTAAATCAATCTCATCTTCACTTAAAAATGTTTGAGATGAACCAGATGAATCTGGTTGATTGCGCGAATAACGAGAATAGGCAGCCATAGAATTTTAGAATTTCATAATAAAAATAATCATATAGCGATAGGAATCGCCAAAATAAACGGATAATTATAACATTAAGTAAATATGAGAACACATATAAATCATTTGTAAACCTGATTTTACCTAGAAATTGTCGTAAAAATGCCTATAGTTATTTCAAATCAAAATAATATAATATGGTTATTTCTTTGATGGATGGTTTGTATGGGACGATGATTTTGCAAAGATTTCGATGCTTAAGTTTCGCTTAATGTATGGTGCCATCAAATGGCGTACAATGTTTTTTGTCGTGTACCGAAAATATTTTTGAAAATTGATGGATTGAAATGATGAATTCTTGGACTTCTGCTCATACTGAACCGCATTATTTTACGCGCAGCAATTGGCTACGCGCTGGGGTGTTGGGCGCAAATGATGGTTTAATTTCGACTGCTAGTTTATTGATGGGTTTGGCTGCTGCCGATAGCAGTCAATCGACTTTGTTATTAACTGGTGTGGCGGCTTTGGTGGGTGGCGCGGTGTCGATGGCGGCTGGTGAGTATGTTTCGGTATCCAGTCAAGCGGATACGGAACGCGCTGATTTGCATAAGGAACAGCAAGAATTACGCAATAATCCTGCTGGTGAATTGGCGGAATTGATTGGGATTTATCGTTCACGCGGTTTGGATGCTGATTTGGCAGAAAAGGTTGCTGCGGCATTAACGGCGCATAATGCGTTGCAAGCTCATGCGCGTGATGAGATTGGGATTGTGGAAGATGTGGCGGCGAATCCTTTGCAGGCAGCTTGTGCCAGCGCGGCGGCGTTTTGTGTGGGTGCGGTTTTGCCATTGGTAACGATTTTGTTGGCAGGACATTCGGCGCAATATGCTTTGTGGGCAACCACGTTGATTGGTTTGGCAAGTTTGGGGGCGGTATCTGCACGATTGGGCGGCGCGCCGATGTTGCCAGCCGTGAGCCGTGTGGTGATTTGGGGGGTGTTGGCGTTGGCAAGTACGGCGTTGATTGGTGGGTTGTTTGGGGTGCAGGCGGTTTGATGGGTGGGCGTTTACTGTATAGCTAATTCACTTTTAAACCGCTACAGCGTTGGCTCGCCTTGCTGTACTACTTGTACTATCTGCGGCTCGCCGCCTTGTAGCGATTTAAAATTAAATTAGCTATATCGTGCCACCACCCCAAAGCGTGGGTGCGGCGGCAAGACGCCGCGTTCTGTCAAAATTGGGCAAATGTGATGCGGTCTAATCCTGCTAAATCTTGTTCGGTTTCAATGGCTTGGTAGCCGTGTTCGGCAAATAGGGCGCGAATGGCGGCGGCTTGGTCGTAGCCGTGTTCGAGTAGTAGCCAACCTTTTGGTTTTAAATATGATTTGGCTTGGGAAATCAGGATTCTGATGTGGGATAAGCCGTCGGCAAAGTCGGTTAAGGCGTTGGCTGGCTCGAAGCGTAAATCGCCTTGTGTGAGGTGGATGTCATGGTTTTCAATGTAGGGGGGGTTGGAGACGATGATGTCCACGCTGTTTTCAGGCAGCCTGAAATGTTGGGCGGCGTCAAACCATGAGCCTTGGGCAAAGGTGATGGTTGCGCCAAGTTGTGCGGCATTTTGTTGGGCGATGGTCAATGCCGCCGCGCTGATGTCGCTGGCAAATACGGTGCTGTCGCGGCGTTCTAATTGGGCAGAAATGGCGAGAATGCCGCTGCCTGTCCCTAAATCCCATAGTGTGCCGTTTTCAGGCAGCCTGCGTAATGCGGCTTCTAGTAAATGTTCGGTTTCGGGACGTGGAATAAGGACGGCTGGGGAGACGGTAAAAGGTCGTCCGTAAAATTCGCGTGTACCGAGTAGGTAGGCGATGGGTTCGCCGTGCTGACGACGGGCGGCAAGTTGGTTGAGTGCTTGGAGTTGGGTTTCAGGTAATGTGTCGTGGTCGCGTGTGATGAGTTGGGCGCGGGTGTAACCTGTGATGTGTTGGAGCAGCAAACGGGATTCGGAACGGGGTAGGGCGGTGGTAGCCAGCCATTCGGATAGGGTGGTCATGATGTTATATTGATAAAATTGGAAAAAATAAATGTTTTTGCGCTCTGTCGCTGTGTGGCGATAGAGCGCAAAATCATTGAAATGATGAAATTAAAATTTCACACCTTTGTGCAATGCCACAATGCCTGCGCTTAAATTGTGGTAATCCACTTGGTCAAAACCCACGTCCAGCATCATTTGTTTCAAGGTTTCTTGGTCGGGGTGCATACGGATGGATTCGGCTAAATATTGGTAGCTGTCGGCATCTTTCGCAATCAATTTGCCCATCAGCGGCAAAAGTTTAAACGAATATGCATCGTAAATGGGCGCAAGCGGTTCATAGACTTTGGAAAATTCCAATACTAATAATGTACCTGTTGGTTTTAACACGCGATACATTTCGCTCAACGCAATGTCTTTGTGCGTCATATTGCGTAAACCAAATGATACAGACACCAAGTCAAAATAATTGTCTGGAAACGGTAATTTTTCCGCATCGCACACGGCAACGGGCAAAATCAAACCTTCGTTCATCAAACGGTCGCGTCCTACGGTCAGCATGGATGAGTTGATGTCGGTCAGCCACACTTCGCCTGTTTTGCCAACGCGTTTTGCCCAGCCGCGCGATAAATCGCCTGTGCCACCAGCAATGTCCAACACCTTGCCGCCTTTGGGAACGCGAGCGGTGTTAATCGTAAAATGTTTCCAAACGCGATGTAAGCCACCCGACATCACATCATTCATAATATCGTAATTTTTGGCAACAGAATGAAAGACTTCGGCAACTTTATTCGCTTTTTCACTTTCATTAACGGTTTGGAAACCGAAATGAGTTTGTTGGTCGTTTTTGGGTTCAGTCATAAAAGAGATTCCAATTTTTGGGAAAATGAAGTTGGTTTCAGGCAGCCTTTTTACACAAAAAATATTGAAACGCTGCCTAGGGGCTGATGACATTTCGTTTTGTACCTTGATTTTGTCAGCAAAAACGACCAATTCAAGGCAAAAATGCGAATCAGGTTGAACACCTGATGAACATTTTTAACGCGGAAGTGGGCGATTTTTGATGCAAAAGCAAGTGCAAAATGAAATGTCATTAGCCCCTAAAAATATTTAAAAAAAATCAACGCGCTTTTTTATTAATCAAAATTTCATACGCCAAATACAATAATGGCAACGACATAATGCTGATATACACCCAATTCACCATAAACGCAATCGGCGTGGTCAGCCCGACCAACGCCATGCCACACACCGCACCGCCCAAATGCGCCGCGTGTCCCGTATTATCCCATTGACGCGGATTCAACATCATGGCAACCGAATAGGCAAAATAAAGCGTCGCGAAAATCCAAGCCGTCATCGGAATAAAAAAGAACAGAATCTGTTTCAACGGTGCCAATGCCACCACCGCAAACAACACCCCCGACACCCCACCCGATGCCCCAATCGCCGCATAACTCGGACGATTCTTATACAGCCACAATGAGAACAAATTTCCCGCCAAAATCGCCCCAAAATATAAAATCAAGAATCCTTCTAGCCCCAATCGCACGATAATTGACTGCGCGAAAAAATACAGCGTAAACATATTAAAAAACAAATGCGTGACATCCGCATGTAAAAACGCCGATGTGATTAAACGATAATACTGCTTATGATGACGAATGGCACCAATATGAAATTGATAACGTTGAAAAAACGCTTGATTACTAAATCCAATAAATGATGTGGCGCAAGTCATTAAAATCAATATTGTCGTAGTGAGTTCAGCAAGAGTCATGTTCATATCTATATCTTTATTAAAAATAAAATTATAAATTAAAATTAACGGCTACAACCACAACTGCCACCACCACAACCGCCCGATTTCCCTTTTGGTGCGCTGTTATCAAACTCACGATTTTCGCCTGCGGCAGCCAGTTTTTCCAAATACTGTTGCCAATAAGCATCATGATTTACCCCTAATTCATACAAATAATCCCAATCATACAACCCACTGTCATGACCATCCGAAAACGCGATTTTCACCGCATAATTGCCCGTCATTTCAAGGTCAGTAATGGTTACAAAACGCTTACCCGTTTGCAACACCTCCTGCCCCACGCCGTGTCCGCGCACTTCCGCGCTGGGCGAGTACACGCGCAAATATTCAGCAGGCAACGCCCATTCAGCGTCAGCATAACGCAAAGTCAAAACATTACGCGATGGATTCAAACGAATTTCTTCAGGGATATTCATAGTCTAATGGCTCTGTCTAAACAATTACATTCAAGAAAGCGCGATTTTATCAGAAAAATGCCACAGGCTGCCTGAAAACCCATTTTCCACCCCAAAACACATTTTCCCAAATTTGCCAGAACGCGGCGTCTTGCCGCCGCACCCACGCTTTAAGTGAGTGGCAGCCGCACGATGGCGCGTTCTATTCAGGCTGCCTGAAAACATTTCCGTTATAATCACGACATTGCCCCTAATGTTCTAATCATCATGACCACATTACGCCCATTTTTTGCCAAACGAATCCAAATATTAGCCATCATCTCGCTAACTGGATTCATCTTGTCGCAAATTTTTGGGACAATCAACTGGTTTCTAGAATTATGGAGCCATTTTGTCCCCTATTATGCCGTGATTTGGCTGATGGCAGCGTGGCTTGTATCAACCAAAATACGCTGGTTATGGGCAATTTGCAGCGTGTGTGCCATCAGCAGCTTGATGCTGCCGTGGCAGCGCGAGTTGCCCACACACCCCCGTCATGCCCTGATTTGGTATAACGTGAATGTCAATAACGCCGACCCACGCGCCGAAACCCAACGCCTACTCGCACAACAAGCTGACATATTGGCATTAGCAGAAATCCAAATCAACCAAGCCGCATGGCAACCCTTGCGCCAAGCCTACCCACATGGGTGCGAACATCCATCCGATAGCCCATTTGCATTAGCCGTTTGGGCGCGGCAACCATTGGCGGCGTGTCGTGTGAAATTGATTGATGGCTATCCCTATATTCACGCTTTGACGGCAGACCGCCAAATTGCAATTTATGCTTTACACGCGCCGCCGCCAATTAATGGCGAAATGGCACAATCACGCCAATTCTATTTACAAAAATTGGCACTCAACATCGCAGCCGAACCGCGAGTTTTGGTGGTGGGCGATTTGAACAGCTCGCCATTTTCACCGATTTTTCGTGAATTTACAGATGCCGCAAAGGTATCGCCACAAACACATTATGGTTTACCCACTTGGTTGTTGGGGCTGAATATTGACCATGTGTTGTCGCGTGGACAAGCGGTGGCGGTACAATCACTGGATTGGGGCGAATCCGACCATCGTGGTTTAAAAGTGGTTTGGGAATAGGGAGGTGGTTTCAGGCTGCTTGCCAATTTTACTTTTGGGAAAAATATTAATGTATTGTTCCCTATATTTAAACATGATAATAGGGGCTAATGACATTTCATTTTGCACTTGCTTTTGCACCAAAAATCGCCCACTTCCGCGTCAAAAATGCTCATCAGGTGTTCAACCTGATTCGCATTTTCTCCTTGAATTGGTCGTTTTTGCTGATAAAATCAAGATACAAAACGAAATGTCATCAGCCCCTAAGGATATCATCATGACAACCATATTAAAATTATCTCATTTCCCTTTAGAATTTTTACATCATTTGGGTATTGAACAAGGTGGTGAAGTGGAAGTTTCCAAATTACCTAATGGCGAATTGCGTTTACGCGCCAAATCATCAAGTGGTTATTACGACCGTTTTGCAGGCTGCCTGAAACAAGAAACGGATGTGTCTTTAGACATAGATGAATTAAATCAAGCTATTACTGATGCTGTCGTTCAAGCAGGTTCACAAGGATTAAAATGATGAATATTGCCGTTGATACCAATGTATTGATACGACTATTTGTAGGCGATGATGAAGCACAACAACGTGCTGCTATTGATATTCTAAATCAAGCAACAAGCGTATTTGTGGCGACTGCTGTGTTATATGAAGTGGTTTGGGTTTTATTGCGTAGCTACAAAATGCGTAGTGAAAAAATAGCAGATATTTTAGAAGACTTTGTTTTGAATGTCCCCAATTTGAAAGTCGCACATGATGAAGTGATGGCAGGTTTAGCTTTTTTACGAGCAGGTGGCGATTTTGCTGATGGTGTCAATGCTTTTTTAGGTATGAAATCAGGCGCAACTCATTTTGTAACATTTGATAAAAAAGCAGCACATTTATTAAAAAACAATCATATTTGTGATGTGATTTTATTAAAATAACAAGGCAATCCATTAACATGAAATCCATTCTAATCTGGCTCGCATGTGCGCTGCTATACCTAATAGTCGTATCAGGCATCTTAACCACCATCGTTTTGATTAACCAACGATTAGAACAAGTCAGTTGGCTGATGCAAAGCATACAAATGCTCACAATACTCGTGGTTGGGCTGGGTCTGGTGTCGCTGATGAATCGCCATTACCAACGCTTGACACCCAATCCCCTATTGCGTGATTGGCAATGGCGTCCCACCCTTTTGGCGACGGGATACGGATTCATTCTGCTGCTGGCAACCCAAATTTACGACCAACTACGTCAAACCATCGGCTTACCCCCCAGCAATCCACAAAACCAACAAATCCTATTAGACATTCTCAAAGTTGCCCCCTTGCCACTGTTTGTCTATGCAGGATTGATTGCGCCCATCGCAGAAGAACTATTATGTCGTGGCATCTTGAGCGAAATCATTCGCAAATGGACATCATCACATTATGTCATCATTCTCATCACATCATGCGTATTTGCCTTACCCCATGCCTTGCCGACCGATGTGGATTTTGTGATTTATGCGACTATGGGCGCGATATTAGGCGTATGCTATCTGCACACACGACAGCTAAAATATGCCATACTTGCCCACTTTCTCAATAACCTAATTAGCCTGATAATCATGTGGTACGAGATTCAGTCTTAACTGCCAACTCGCAGAACGTGGCGTATCGCCGCCACACCCACTCTTTTGAGTTGGTGGCACGAAACCGTCCGCATTTCAAATCCATTCAATCAACTGAAAGAAACCGTGATGAACATCGCCATTGTAGATTACGGCATGGGCAATCTCCATTCCGTGCAAAAATCCGTCCAAGCTGCCGCGCAACTGGCACAATGCCCAGCCCAAATTACCCTGTCTGCCGACCCTGAAGTGGTGAGCCGTGCCGATAAAGTCATTTTCCCAGGGCAAGGCGCGATGCCCGATTGCATGAATGCGCTCAACCAAAGCGGTTTACGCGAAGCCGTGCTGGACGCTTTGAAAAACAAACCCTTTTTTGGCATTTGCGTGGGCGCACAGTTGCTGTTTGACCACAGTGAAGAAGGCAACACCGCAGGTTTGGGCTGGTTTTCAGGCAGCGTGAAACGTTTTGCTGCCAATCAGGTGGACGCGCATGGCGATAAATTAAAAATCCCACACATGGGCTGGAATACGGTGCAGCAAATGCAAGCGCATCCGTTGTTTGCAGGGATTGCGCCCAATGAGCGGTTTTATTTTGTGCATAGTTATTATTTTGCGCCAACGCAGTCGGATATTGTGTTGGGAACGAGCGCGTATCCGCATGAATTTCCGTGTATTGTTGGCAAGGATAATGTGTTTGCCACGCAGTTTCATACGGAAAAAAGTCATCAAGCTGGGTTGATGTTGCTGCGGAATTTTATTTTGTGGGATATTTAAGAACCTATTCATAGCCAAACACGATGGCTTTTCGCATTGGCTATGAATACAGGTTCTAATAGAAACGCGGACGGTTTCGTGCCACCACCCCAAAGCGTGGGTGCGGCGGCAAGACGCCGCGTTCCTGTTCAAATAGGGAAACTGTTTTTTAGGCAGCTTTTTAGTACACGACCAATTTTCAAATAAACTACCAACCCAGTTCCCTCTCCCTGTGGGAGAGGGTTAGGGAGAGGGAAAAA
>JBHARQ010000027.1:0-13803 GCA_041831015.1 Simonsiella sp.
GAAGAGTATTTTTTTAAATATATCCACAATACTAACAAAGAGGTTAAAAAATGACCAACGAAAAAATTAAACAAATCGCATTAGCCAATGGTTTTAAACTCAAAGAACAACCCGATGGGACGATGGATTTATATCCGTATGTGTATGAATTTGCGCGTGAATTGATTAAGCAAAATCAACAATCCGCGTGGATTAGCGTGGAAGATGCGTTGCCAACGGAGGGCGAAGCTGTACTAGCATGGACTGGGTATAGTTTTGATGTGACTGAAACTATTTCTTTTCACGATGAAGACGGCAATTTAGGTGTTGGATTGGAAAATGACGATGCAACACATTGGCAGCCGCTACCAACTCCACCACAAGGAACAGAAAATGAATAAAACACCCGATTGTTTTTGCGCGGCATTAGTTGAATTAAATGCAGTGTATCAAGAAAAAAGCGCGGATAGCAGCAACCCACACTCACGCGGCGTTGCTGACGGTTTGGATATTGCTGAAAGCATTTTCACGAAACACGCTAATAATGCGCCGACAGAGCAAGCCGCTTGGATTAGCGTTAAAGAGAAATTGCCTGAAAAGGATGGGGAATATATTGTTGTAATCAAAGATGGTAGAAAAATTTCTATATCATCAAAACCTTATAAAAAAGAAAAAGGTTTTCTGCGGTATATGGCAAGTATGAATGAAGTTATTACCCATTGGCAGCCACTTCCCGAACCACCGAAAGGCAAATGATGAGTAAATCACAAATGAGCGAGCCAAGCTCAATTACGACATCATTCACGATTACCGAATTTAATCGTGATGCTTTAATTAAAGCTGGTCTGTTAGTCAAAAAAATTAAGCCACAGTCGTTCCGAAGACCGAGCAACCAACGCAAGAAAGGTAAAAAAATGAAAGTGTTAGATGTATGCTGCGGCGGAAAAATGATGTGGGCCAACAAACAAGATGAGCGTTGTTTATTTTTAGATAAGCGCAAAGAAACTCAATATTTCACAGATAACGGAAAGCAACGGGCACTAGAAATCAACCCTGATTTACAAGCTGATTTCACGCGATTGCCTTTTCAAGATAATAGTTTTTATCTTGTTGTTTTTGACCCACCGCATTTAATCCGCGCAGGCCAACAATCTTGGCTTGCAAAAAAATACGGCAAGCTCGGCCAACAATGGCAAGATGACATCAAACAAGGCTTTTCCGAGTGTTTTCGTGTTTTAAAGCCAAATGGAACTTTGATTTTTAAATGGAATGAAGACCAAATCAAAGTTTCAGAGATTTTAAAATTAACGGGCCATAAACCGTTATTTGGTCATGTTACAGGGCGAAATGGTAAAACGCATTGGTTTACATTTATGAAACCAGATTTATAAAACAATAACTTTCAGGCTGCCTGAACTGTAAACTAAAAATTGACAGTTCAGGCAGCAGAAGAAGTAACTATGCTTACAGTAGAAAAAGCGGCAGAACAGCTTGGTTATCACCCTGAAACTGTTCGCCAAAAAATCAAAGCCAAAGAATTTCCAGCGTATAAACAAGGTAAACGCTGGTATATTTTTGAACAAGACCTTGAAAACTGGGTTAAATCTGCTAATAATGCAAATGTGCAAAATGGTATGACCCAAATGGAGAATACCCCATGTCAAAACTTATCAAGCTCACACAACGCGGCACAACGTGGCACTACTCGTTCACCGCGCCAAACGGTCAGCGAGTACGCAAATCTACTCGGACTGACGACAAAAAACAAGCCAGTGAATTAGCGGCAAAACATTACAATGATTTGTGGCGACAGCAAAAACTGGGAGAACGACCCGAATATACTTGGCAGCAAGCGGTTGTGGAATGGTTGAACGAAAATCCCGACCGCGCCAACAATCCAAATTACCTGATTCCGTTGCGATGGCTAGACGCGCATTTAGGACATTTAAAATTGTCCGAAATTAATCGCCAAGTCATTCAGCAAATTCAGCGTGCCAAACAAGCCGAAGGCGTGAAACCACGAACTGTCAATGCCGTATTGCAGCAAGCACGGGTAGTTTTACGAGCGGCGGTAGCGTGGGAATGGATTGATAAAATTCCGCAAATCAAATTGCTTAAAGAGCCTGACCGCCGAATCCGATGGCTCACACCCGAAGAAGAAGCGCGGTTACTGCCTGAATTGCCCACACATTTACAACGTGTTGTCATCTTCGCGCTGGCAACAGGCTTGCGAATGAGCAATATTTTAGGCTTACAATGGCAGCAAATTGATTTAGCAAGACGGCAAGCATGGATTTATGCTGACCAAGCAAAATCAGGGCAAAGTATTGGCGTTCCGCTCAACGATGACGCGATGGCGGTTTTAGCAGTATGTTTAGGCGACCACAATACCCATGTTTTCACCTTCCGAAAAAAGCCAATTCTGCGAGTAAATGGGCGAGCGTGGCGTGAAGCATTAGAGAGAGCTAAAATTCATGATTTTCACTTTCACGATTTGCGCCACACATGGGCAACGCGGCACATGATGAATGGTACACCGCTACACGTCCTGCAAGAATTAGGTGGCTGGAACGACATTTCAATGTTGCGAAAGTACGCGCATTTAAGCGTCGAACATCTGCATCAACACGCGAACAATTCCGCCCGTATTGGCACAAATTTGACACAAACCAAAATGCAATAAAAAAAGCCAGCTAATAAATAGCTGACTTTATTTAAAATTTTGGTCGGAGTGAAAGGATTCGAACCTTCGACCCCTTGCACCCCATGCAAGTGCGCTACCAGGCTGCGCCACACTCCGACTCGTTAGAAGTCGCGAATTATAGGGAGTTTGCAATTAATTAGCAAGCATTTTTTCGATATTGCCCAGCATTTTTTTCAATTCATCGCGCATTTCTTGGTTGCTAATGGCTGGATTGCCATGTTCATCAACCACTTCTGCTACGCTGTCTGAAATGCCATGATGCAATTGGCGAATTTTAATGACATCAAGACGGGTAAAATGGTTACCGCCTTTGCCAATTAAACGCCCTTCTTGACGCTGCCATTCTGCTAACTGGTCGGGTTTGACATTGGCAAGTTGACAGACTTCTTGCAGGCTGAAATAGCGTTTGGTGGGGATAACGGGTAAATCAGCGTTGTTTGTCATAGTAATGCTCCACCATGCCTTTTAGCTTTTGGCTGGCGTGGAACGTTACCACACGACGAGCGGTAATCGGTACTTCTTCGCCAGTTTTCGGATTACGACCTGGACGTTGTGGTTTATCGCGTAATTGGAAGTTGCCAAAACCTGAAATTTTGATTTCTTCGCCACGCTCTAAAGTCGTGCGGATTTCTTCAAAAAACAGTTCTACAATTTCTTTTGCATCGTTTTTGCTTACGCTGCTCACTTTTTCAACCAAAATATCGGCGAGTTCTGCTTTGGTCAGGGTCATGTTGAGTTTACCTCTTTGTTTATCAAAATTTAAGGGCGCATTATCCTGAATTGTTTGTTACAAATCAAGCGAATACTGCAAATTTTCTGTAAATTTTACAAAAAAGGCTGATTTTTCAAGGTTTCCACTCTTTTTTCAGGCTGCCTGAATGGATTTTTAAGTATTGATTCAAGGGTTTCAAGTTTTTGGAATATGATTTTAGGCTATCTGTCAAGTTGATTTTCGGTTGATGAGTGTAAAGGTTGGGAGAAAAGGGTAGGGCGTTCAGGCTGCTTGAAGATGTTTCGTGCCAGTTCGCATCACAACGGGCGCAGCGTGGGTGCGGCGGCGCAACGCCGCGTTCCCGTCAAAATACCACAAAAAGGCTGCCTGAAAGTGAATGTGAGCTTTCAGGCAGCCTTTTTAAAATTAAATATTGAGTTCGCCTTTGAATACGGTTACGGCTGGGCCAGTCATCATCACATCGTTGCCTTCCGACCAGCTAATGTGTAAATCGCCACCCAGCAATTCCACGCGCACCGTTTCCCCAGCCGCCAATAATCCCAAACGCACCCCCTATACCACCGCCGCACACGCGCCCGTGCCACAGGCTTGCGTTTCCCCTGTGCCGCGCTCGTAAACGCGCAATTTAATATGTTTATCATCAATAATTTGCATAAAGCCAACATTCACTCGCGCTGGAAAACGTTGATGATTTTGCAATGCAGAACCCCAATCTTCCACAGGCGCAGTTGCCACATCGCCCACTAACATCACGGCGTGCGGATTGCCCATGCTGACCAACGACATTTCTGCGCTATCCAAACCTTTCACCACGATATAGCTGACCGCGCCTGCTTGTTCGCCAGAACGCAGCACAAATGGCACGTCTTCAGGTGCAAAACGCGGCTGCCCCATATTTACGGTAACCAAGCCATCATCATTTAAGCGCGGTTTGATGATGCCACGCGCGGTTTCTACCACGATTTCTTGTTTATCGGTTAAGCCTTGTTCTGACACAAATTTAACAAAACAGCGCGCGCCATTGCCACATTGTTCCACTTCGCCACCATCAGCATTAAAAATGCGGTAACGGAAATCTACGCCATCTGTATGTGATTGTTCTACCACCAATAGTTGGTCAAAACCAATGCCTGTGTTTCGATTTGCCCATGCTTTGATTTGTTCGGCATCGGGTGTAAATGATTGGCGCGTGGCATCAATTACCATGAAATCATTACCTAATCCGTGCATTTTGCTGAAACTTAAGTGTGCCATGTTGGTCTCTCCATAGATATAGACTGATTATTTTAACTGTAAATTTTTGAAAAGCAAGTACAGGATTTTGTTTACCCCGTATTTTATTCAATACTTTGATTTGAAATGATTTTTATTTTGTAAATTTCAGAACAGATTTTATTTTTTAGATGAAAATGAAAGGGGCAAATGTTCAGGCTGCCTGAAAGTATGCGATAAAAAGGAGCGGCGACGGCTCGTCGCCAAATATTTTAATTTAGATTAAATGGTTAGGTTATTTTAAATATGGCGACGAGCCGTCCCCGCTCCATTTTTGGTCATATACCGAAAGGCTATCTGAATATTCGCCAGAACGCGGCGTCTTGCCGCCGCACCCACGCTTTTGGGTTTGTGGCGCGGAACGGTGCGTTCTTCATAGAACAAGGTCAGGCATTGAGGCAAAATAGGTTGTGCTTGATATTGTTTGGCTTACTTTTTCAAAAAGTAAGTCGCCGCGCGGCGATAGAGCGCAAAACCGCCAAATCACCACCCACCATCACTACGAAGACAGCGTGGGTGCGGCGGCAAGACGCCGCGTTCTGGCAAATTAATTAGCCCCTACACAATTTAATCCAAAATCACATGAATTAACATTGAAAGCAAACACATTGTTTACGATTTGTCTTATAATTGCATACAAATGAATACGGAATAATCAATATGTCTACACAACGCATTCCTGTTAGCGTCCGAATTAGTCAAGAAGATGCTGATTTTATTGCTAGTTTGCAAATGGAGGGCGCGAATACGCCATCGGAAAAAATCCGCGAATTGCTCAAACAAGCGCGATTGGCACACACGCAAGCGCAGGATTACACCAGCGCATTAAATACGATGGAACGTTTTTTGCACACCGCCAAACACCGCATTTTGTATGCGGAACAAGCACAAGGGATTCATTCTACGGTGTTGGCGCGGTTGTTTGAATTGTTGCCTGATTTGTTGGCAACGGTGGTGGCTGATGTGGATGAGCCAATGAGCGCAGATGATTTGGTCGCCTATGAAGAAAAGGTGATGTGGCGGATTGTGCGTTTGACTGATGCCATGTTGCAGTTGGCGGTGATTGGCAAGGGGGCGGCGTATGATGATGAGGTGTTGCAGCAGTTGGACAATACTTTGAAATTGGCGCAAGTGGTGGCGCAACAGCAATCTCATTTACCAAAATAATGAAATTAATCAATTTTTTGAAAGGATTGAATCATGAGCGAAACTTTGGCACGGCGCGTTGGGCGTTTGGTGAGCGGCGGTTTTCATGGGGTGGTGGATGCGGCAGAGCATCTTGCGCCTGAAACGGTGATGAATGAAAACATCCGTGAAATTGAACGGGCGATTGATGATGTACGCGCGGAATTGGGTCAGGTGTTGGCGCAAAAGCATTTGTCGGCAAAGAAATTGGCTGATGAGAGCAATCGTCATGAGTCGTTATCGGGGCAAATTCAGGCTGCGGTTTCGGCTGGGCGCGATGATTTGGCGCAAGTGGGGATTGGGGAACAGATGGACATTGAAGCGCGTTTACCTGTGTTGGAAAACAGTATGGCGGATTGTGCGATGCAAGAAAAGGAATTGGAAACATTTATCAGCGCATTGCAAGCGAAAAGGCGTGAAATGCAACAGGCTTTGCAAGATTGGAAACAGGCGCAATCGGGCGCAACAGGTGGGGTGGCGACTTCGTCTCATCGTTTAGATGAGATTGCCAAACGGGTGGATGCCAGTGGTAATAGCTTTGACCGTATTTTGCAACAACATGGCGGTATCGCGCCTCATACGAGCCATCAGGCAGCGTCATTGCAAGAATTGGAGCAATTAAGCCGAAATCAGCAAGTTGCCGAACGTTTGGCGAAACTCAAAGCGGATAATGCGTGATGTGGGCGTTAATTAATGCGCCTGAAACGTTGATTTTTGGCATTGCGTTGGCGTTGATGTTGATGCTGGGGGTGCTGGAAATCATTTCGTTGTTGTCGGGTGGTTGGACGGATTGGCTGGACGGTTTTTTGCCTGATGGTTTAGATGGTAATGCTCATGCGGAAGTGGGTTTGGATATAGAACACGCTGGGGTATGGGTACGCTTTTTGAGTTGGTTGTATGTGGGTAAATTGCCGTTGTTGATGTTGATGGTGGTGTTTTTGGCGGTGTATGGTTTGGTGGGTTATGGTTTGCAGGCGGTGTGTGGGGCGTTGATGGGTTCGTATGGGAATATGTGGTTGATGGCGGGTTTGGCGTGGTTGGTGTCGCTGATGCCTGTTCGGATATTGGCAAGTGGTTTGTATCGTATTTTGCCAAAAGATGAGACAACAGCGATTTCATCCGCGCAACTGGTAGGGCGTGTCGGCGTCGTGGTGTTGGGAACGGCACGGGTGGGCAGTCCTGCACAAGTGCGGGTACGCGATGGTTTTGGGCAACTGCATTATGTGATGGTTGAACCCGATGGCGATGGGGATTTGGCGCAAGGGGAAACAGTGTTGCTGATATCGGAACACAAGGGACAGTTTAAGGCGATTGCGAATCCGAGTGGCAGCTTGGTGGATTAAAACCACCCATCTGTGGGCAAGCGCAACCAAAAGAGTGGGTATGGCGGCGATACGCCATGTTTTTGGGGATTATCAATACGTTTTATTTTTCAGGCTGCCTGAAAGTATGAAACATAAATGGAGCGGCGACGGCTCGTCGCTATATTTCAAATAAACTAACCATTTAATTTAAATTAAAATATTTGGCGACGAGCCGTCGCCGCTCCATTTGTATCATATACCGAAAGGCTACCTGAATATTCTCCAGAACGCGGCGTCTTGCCGCCGCACCCACGCTTTGGGTGTGTGGCACGTTTCGGTTTCGCGCTTCGTAGCATAAAATTGGGCATTTCAGGCTGCCTGAAACTTTATTTTTCATTTTTACGCTTAATTAATTGAAAGGAAACATCATGGGTTTGGTTGAGATTTTGACCATTGCAGGTATTTTGCTGGTGGCGTTGGTGGTGATTGGTTTGATTCTCACGCGCTTGTATCGCCGCGCGACCAAGGAAGTGTCGTTTGTACGGACGGGCTTTGGAGGCGAAAAAGTGATTATCAATGGCGGTGCGCTGGTGTTGCCCGTGTTGCACGAAATTATTCCTGTGAATATGAATACGTTGCGTTTGGAAGTGCGCCGTGCCGCTGAGCAAGCTTTGATTACGCGCGACCGTATGCGTGTCGATGTGATGGCGGAATTTTATGTGCGCGTGAAACCGACCGCCGAAAGCATCGCCACCGCCGCCCAAACGTTGGGCATGAAAACCATGTCGCCTGAACAATTAAAAGAATTGGTAGAAGGTAAATTTGTTGATGCGTTACGCGCAGTGGCGGCGGAAATGGCAATGGAAGAATTGCACGAAAAACGCGTGGATTTTGTGCAAAAGGTACAACAATTTGTATCGGAAGATTTGTATAAAAACGGTTTGGAATTAGAATCGGTGTCGCTGACAGGTTTAGACCAAACGGATTTTAAATTTTTCAATCCGCAAAATGCGTTTGACGCAGAAGGTTTAACACGTTTGACCGAAACCATTGAAGTGCGCCGCAAAAAACGCAATGATATTGAACAAGATACCGATTTGGCAATCAAAACCAAAAATTTGGAAGCAGAACGCACACGTTTGAATATTTTGCGTGAAGAAGAATATGCGAAATTAGAACAAGAACGTGAAATTGCCGTACGCCGCGCCGAACAAGAAGCCAGCATCGCCGAACAAGAAGCAGAGAAAAAACGCGAAGCGGAAGAAGCCAAAATCGCCGCCGAACGCGAAGTAGATTTAAAACGCATTGCAGCCGAACGCGATATTAAAAACGAAGACATCCGCAAAGCCCAAGCCATTGAGCAAGCGGAAGTAGAACGTCGCAAAGCGATTGAATTGGCAGAACAAGACCGTGCCATTGCCGTTGCGGAAAAATCACGCGCGGAAAGCGAAGCCAAAGCCGAAGCGGATAAAGCCCGTGCCGCTGCCGTGCGCGAAGAAGAAAGCGTGATTACCGTCCGCGAAACCGAACGCGCCGAACGTGCCAAAGCAGTAGAACTGATTGCTGCACAAGAAACCGCGCAAAAAGAAGCAATTGCGATTACGGTGGCAGCAGAAGCGGAAAAATTAGCCGCGCAAGACCAAGCGGAAGCGGTGCGAATCGCTGCCGAAGCGGAAGCCGAAAAATTGCGTTTGCAAGCCAAAGGTGAAGCCGATGCCAAAATCCTGTTGGCGCAAGCGCAAGAGCAACAATATAAAGTGGATGCAGAAGGTACACGCGCCGTCAATGAAGCGGCAAATGTATTGAGCATTGAGCAAATTGAAATGCAAATCCGTTTGGCATTGTTGCGTCATTTGCCTGATATTATTCGTGAATCGGTTCGCCCCATGGAAAATATTGACGATATTAAAATTTTGCAAGTCAATGGTTTGGGTGGATTTGGCGGCGGTTCAGGCAGCCTGAATGCTGGCGAATCGTCTTCATCGGGTAATTTGGCTGACCAAATGGTCAATTCAGCTTTGCGCTATCGCAGCCAAGCACCGTTGGTGGACAGTTTGCTGAAAGAAATCGGGCTGAATGGCAGCGATATTAATGGTTTGACACAAGGTTTGCAGAATAAAATTGAACCGTTAAATCATCAGACAGATGAGAAGCAAGCGGATTGATGCACAAATGTATTATCAACAATAAAAAGCAGCTCGGAAACCATCATCATTTCCGAGCGACTTTTTTATTGATTATATTAATGCAATGGCATTTGCCAAATCATCTAATTGTTGATTTTTCAGCATAATCAAATTGCCTTTATACTGAATTTGTACATCATCGTCCACCGCTCTGGCGTGAGACAAAATCGTTTCGCGACTGCCAAACACATCTTTGGCAAAGACCAAGCGGTCGGCATCGCCATCATAATGATTGAAATCATGAATGATGGTAACGCCTTTGCTGTTACGGTCAAAGATGAATTGGTCGTTGCCCACGCCGCCGTATAAGGTATCGTGTCCTGCGCCGCCGTATAATATGTCGTTGCCTTCTGCGCCATACAATTCGTCATTGCCACGATTGCCGCGCAATACGTCGTTGCCTTCGCCAGCGTGTATCAGGCTGCCTGAACGTACCGCGTTCAACACATCATCGCCGCCCATGCCAAATAGGGTTTTGGCGGTTAATGTATCGGCTTGGTCAGTGCCTTCACGATGCGTAGCATAATCCAGATTTTGATTTAAATGTTTTAAAATGGGGAAACGTTTGTCAATTAAGCCTTGCTCATCAATCAAATAAGGGCGAATTTGACTGCGCCAATCACCGCTAAATGATACTTGTTCTACGTCAGAAATTTGCGCCAAACCACTACCATTTTTGGCATGGAAAAAGACATCGCCATTTTTTAAATGATAGATGCGCCAATCGGATTGTTTGCCTTCTAAAACAATGGTATCGGTACCTGAACCGCCATCAACACGGTCTGAACCTGTGCCTGTTTTGATTTTGTCATTGCCTGCGCCTGCGTCAATATAATCGCCGCCGATACCGCCTTTGAGCAAATTATCACGCGCATTGCCAATGATAAATGCAGGTGTGCCATAGTGGTCAGATGTGGGCGCGGCTTTGTCTTCTACCCAGGTGGTACCGCGTTTCAATGCCGTTAAATTATCCAAAATCACGGTGCTGTCGCGGCTGGTGTATTGGTAAAAGGTAGAATCTGTAATGCGTTTCACCGCATCGGTTGTTAAACTCGCCACATGCGCTGCCCAACCAAATGGGATATTGAGCAAGGAAAACGGGCTAATATCCCATAATTTGCTGGCGTAAGTATCGTTAAATAACACAATATTATCAAACGTGGTATCAAATAATTTATCGGGATTCACTAACCCTGGTTTACCTGCTTTAATGGAATCAGCAATGGTGGCTTCATTACCCAAAATGCGATAAACCACGTCATTTTCATAGCCCATATTTAAAATAACATCATCATTATCATAAATATAGGGCGAATTATGTCCAATATAATTGGCATCATTGAAAAAGCCATCGGCAAGGGTATCACGATATTTTGCCATCATATTGGTAAACGCGCCGCCCAAGCTAAATCCTGTAATCAACACATCTTCGCCTGTTAAGCCATTGGCTTGGGCGTAGGCTTTGATGGCATTGAGTAGGGGTTCAAAATTGGGGACAATTTCGGCGGTGTGGATTTGGAAATAATCTGCAATATCAAGCAAATCATTCGTTCCACAAAATGATAGGCACACGCTTTTTAATTTGCCAGCGTCATCAAATTCGCCAAAAATTTTGGCTTGTGCGCCCAAACCCAAATTGGATTGTCCTGTAATCGGGCTTTTGATGGTGTAAAAGCCTAGCCAATCGACACTTTTATCTGACAAGCTCAATTCTTTGGGTGTGAGACTGCGCCAATTTTCGGGTGGATTGGCATTAATATCGTGCGCCAAATAATTGCCCAATGCTTTCCCCAAAAAATTGAAGGTTTTGCTGATAAACGTTGGGCTGATATTGGTGTACATGGCGAGCTGTTGGCTGGTGGTCATCAGCGTTGCCGATTGGGTGCTGGTGTAATGTTTGTAGTCAAACATGCTCATGGTTATGTCCTCTTTGTGATGTGAATCTGCTTTTATTTCAAGCATTAATCTTATATTAGAGAATGTATTCCATGTTTACCAATAGACTTAACGTGGTTTTACAGAAAATGTTGTATGATGTAATCAGTTTAAATTCAAATAGCTAAATATTTCAGGCAGCCTGAAAACAAAAAAATCAGGCTACCCATTTTTCAGGCAGCCTGATGATTTAAAAAACAACTCAATTAACTCAATTATTTACCTTCTTCGCTATCTAAAAAGCTTTTCAGACGGTCAGAACGCGTGGGATGGCGCAATTTACGCAAAGCCTTCGCTTCAATTTGGCGAATGCGCTCGCGGGTAACATCAAATTGCTTGCCCACTTCTTCCAGCGTGTGGTCGGTGTTCATGTCAATACCAAAACGCATCCGCAACACTTTCGCCTCACGCGGTGTCAAGCTTTCCAACACATCAGCCGTAACTTCACGCAAGCTGGAATACATCGCCGCATCGGCAGGCGCAACATTATTCGCATCTTCAATAAAATCGCCCAAATGTGAATCATCGTCATCGCCAATCGGCGTTTCCATAGAAATCGGCTCTTTGGCGATTTTCATAATTTTGCGAATTTTGTCTTCGGGCATTTCCATTAATTCTGCCAATTTTGCTGAATCGGGTTCTTCGCCTGTTTCTTGCAAATATTGACGCGAAATGCGGTTCATTTTGTTAATGGTTTCAATCATATGTACAGGAATACGAATCGTCCGCGCTTGGTCAGCAATCGAGCGCGTAATCGCTTGACGAATCCACCATGTGGCATAAGTTGAGAATTTATAACCACGGCGATATTCAAATTTATCCACCGCTTTCATCAAGCCGATATTACCTTCTTGAATTAAATCAAGGAATTGCAAACCACGATTGGTGTATTTTTTCGCAATCGAAATCACCAAACGCAAGTTGGCTTGAATCATTTCCTGTTTGGCGGCGGCGGTTTCTTTTTCACTTGCCACCATATTTTTGCTGATGTCTTTCAGCTCTTCAATGGAAATACGGGCATGGGCTTCCAAATTTGCCATTTCCGTTTGTTTTTCCAAAATGGCGTGGCGGAAACGGTCAAGTGTTTCACTCCACACACGATTTTTGGCAACTTCTTCTTCCACCCAATTTAAATTGGTGGTATTCGGTACAAATTGCGCGATGAAATAATCTCTATCCATACGCACGCGTTCCAAGCAAATATCGCGGATTTCACGCTCTAATTTGCGGATGGTTTCCACACGACCACGCAAATTTTCACTTAATTTTTCAATTTGACGTGTCGAGAAACGCACTTCTAATAATTTGTTGGCAATCGCATCGCGATGTTCTAAATATTTCGCGTGTTTGCTATGATGTTTGTCTAATGCTTTAATCATTAAACCATAGCTTTTTTCAATTTGTTTAAAATGTTCAATTACTTGGGCTTTTAATTCTTCCAAGTTTTGTCCATCCATGCCGCCAGTACCTGCATCGCCCACATCGTCTTCATCGTCTTCATCAACGCTGTCGCTGGTGTCATCGCTGCTGGTGTCATCGCCTGCTTGCTCTAAATGCGATAAGCCCAATTCATTGAGCAAGACTTCATTCGGGTCAATAATGGCTTCCACTACTTCATCAACGCGAATATCGCCTTTTTTCACTTGCTCAATCAGCTCCAAAATTTCGCCCACCGAACCAGGGCAGGCTGAAATGGCTTGAATCATGTTTTTCAAGGCATTTTCAATTTTTTTCGCAATCAGAATTTCGTCTTCACGCGTCAGCAAATCCACTTGCCCCATTTCGCGCATATACATTCGCACGGGGTCGGTGGTGCGACCAAATTCTGAATCGGCATTGGATAATGCGGCTTCTGCTTCTTCTACTGCGTCTTCATCGGTTACGGCTGCACCGTTGTCGCTCATCAGCAGCGTTTCGGCATCGGGGGCTTCTTCGGTTACTTGAATGCCCAAGCCTTGAATCATATTCACAATGCTGTCAATTTGTTCCGCGTCCGACATATCATCGGGCAGCGCGTCATTGATTTCAGCATAGGTAATATAGCCACGTTCTTTACCTAAAACAATCAGTTGGCGCAAACGAGCGCGTTGTTCTTCTGGCGTGAGCGGGCGATTATCGGGTAATTGGTCGTCTTGTTCAACGTCGTTGAAATCATCATGTTGATTGGTCATTTTCATCATTCTTTATTATTAATATGATTATTTTACAGACACGATACAAATCAATTACCTGCCGTCATTGCGCAGCGTGTTATCGTGTGTGTAAACAAAGATTGTCTGCAATAGCCACACTTTGGCTTTCAGACGTGGAATGGAAGTTATATGGGTGTGTTGTGGTGAAATTACAAGATGGTGAAAGATTTGATTTTTCAGGCAGCCTGAAACTTCTCTACAACGAAAAATTACTTATTATAGCAAATTTTGATAAATAAATTTGACTTTTACAATTTTTTGTTTTTATCAATATTAAAAATCCAAATTGTTGTAAAAATCATACATTTTTTAA
>JBHARQ010000028.1:0-10788 GCA_041831015.1 Simonsiella sp.
AATGCTTAATCGCAGGGGTAACAATCGCCACAAAATGCGCTTCACGAATACGGCGTTGTGGGTTAGCACTCATCAAATAGCCCCTTGCACCTTGGTGCAACAAAGCCGCTTGTGTGGCAGACAACGACAATTTCGCCCCTTGAATACGCACATCTAACACATCTAAAAAGAAATCTTTGTGCGTTTCAAATGGCGTTTTGGCGAGTGCAAAAGTTTGCGCCACCAAATCATTTAAGGCAGCCTGTAAACCACCTGCTTGGTCTTCCAAAAATTGATTGACGTGTCCAAGCTGATTTTCCACCGCCACAATATCGTTAATCGCCCCTTGAATAATGCCTGCCCCAATGCCCAATTGCATGAGTACAAACGCCCCACGAATGCGTTCAATAAACGGCTTGGCAGGGTCGGCAATAATCGTTTCATTGGGTACAAAATATTGATTTAATTCAATTTGCCAAGTGCTTGAACCTTCCATACCACTAAATGTCGGACATGGGTTGAGCTTCCATTGACCACGGCATTCTTCATCAAATGACAGCAAAAAGAAAATGTCTTTTTCCACTTTACCAGCCACTTCCACGCTGGCAATCGCACCGCAATATTGATTGGGCGCAATATGACTAATCCACGGCAAAGTTCCCGACACCACATAGCCGCCGTCCACTTTGCTGGCGCGTAAAATCATGGATTCAATATTGGCAAATGTTTTCATGGGGTTAGACAAAGCCGTGCCACCAAACGTATTCCCCAACATATGATTGGGCAACACGCGGTTTTTCAACGCGGTGTTGTCCGATTGGTCTAAATACAAGGCACACACTTGATGACACCACGATAAAAAACCTGTGGTGCCACACACTTCGCCAATTTTGGCGGTGGCTAAAATCGCGGTGTCAAAGCGGTTGCCCTGACTGTTTAAATGCGCGGAAAATGCGCCCAACTTTGCCAATTCGCCCATTTCTTTGACAGGATAATAGCCTTTGTCAATCGCGATTGGGTCAAGAATTTGATTGGCTAATTGATTGATGTTATTAAGATAATCATCATTGTTTTGCCAAATGTGAATGGTCGGAAAATCAGGATTTGGGGTAATCGTATCGTGATAATAAGTGCTGAATGGATTCATAACAGACTCAATAAAAATAAAAAATAATCAAATTTTATGGTTGAGTGATTATAGCAGTACGGATTCCAAACGGCTTAATGACAAATTTGAATAAGTAATAGAATTAGATTTTATTTCAGGCTGCCTGAATTTTTGCGGAGAACGAGCGTTTTGCCGCGCACCACGCTTTGGGTTACTGGTGCGGACAGGTGCGTTCTCCGTAGGATAAATTTTCATGTCGCTGGACGCGTAGTACTTTCAGGCAGCCTGAAAATGTCAGGTGTAGCGGGCGGATTTCAGTAAATTTACTGAAACGCCCAACTTAAACTACGGAGAACGCACCGTTCCGCGCCAGTAACCTAAAAGCGTGGTGCGCGGCAAGACGCGCGTTCTGCAATGTTAAATTTTCTGTATTCGTGCGATTTTGGGCGCAATTCGGCGTATAATTGCGCCGTTTTTATCGCATGACATAGGAAAAAAGAAAATGGCTATTAAGTATAAACGCGTTTTGTTGAAATTATCAGGCGAATCGTTGATGGGTAATGACCCTTATGGGATTAATCATGATACGATTATGCAAACGGTTCAACAGGTTAAGGAAATTGTTGAATTGGGCGTACAGGTGGCGATTGTGGTGGGCGGCGGTAATATTTTCCGTGGCGTATCGGTACAGGCAGGCAGCATGGACAGAGCCACCGCCGATTATATGGGGATGTTGGCAACGGTGATGAATGCGTTGGCTTTGAAAGATGCTTTGGAAAGTATTGGTACGATTGCGCGTGTGCAATCGGCTTTGTCTATGCAGCAAATCGCGGAATTGTATGTGCGTCCGAAAGCGATTCAGTATTTGGAAGAAGGTAAAATTGTGATTTTCGCGGCAGGTACGGGCAATCCGTTTTTCACCACCGACACGGCAGCGGCTTTGCGTGGCGCGGAAATGGGTTGTGATGTGATGTTGAAAGCCACCAATGTGGACGGTATTTACACCGCCGACCCGAAAAAAGACCCCACCGCAACGCGTTATCAGCGTGTAACTTTTGATGAAGCCATTGATAAAAATTTGAAAGTGATGGATGCGACTGCGTTTACATTATGCCGTGAACGTGATTTGGATATTGTGGTCTTTGCCATTCAAAAAGAAGGCGCGTTGAAACGTGTGATTTTGGGCGAAGATGAAGGCACTTTGGTGCAAAATTAATTTTAAATCATTTATAGAATAGGCTGCCTGAAATGGGTTTTCAGGCAGCCTGTTTTTATTCACGATGATAGGGGTGGTTGTGCAAAATGGACACGGCGCGATACAGTTGTTCGGTCAGCAGCACGCGTACCATGCCGTGTGGCAGGGTGAGGCTGGACAGGCGCATCATGAGTCGCGCTTTTTGTTTGAGGGTGTCGGTCATGCCGTCTGCGCCGCCGATGATAAAGCAGACGTGTTCGCCGTTTTGTTGCCATTGGCGCAGATGTTCGGCTAATTCTACGGAAGTGGGGGCTTTGCCGCGTTCGTCCAGTACAACGAGAAATGCGCCTTCGGGGATGGCTTCAGTAATGCGTTTTTCTTCGGCGAGCATGCCTTGGGCGGCATTAACGCCTGCGCCGCGTTTTTCGGGTTTGATTTCTTTGAGGGTGTAGTGGATGTCGCGTCCAAAGCGTTTGGCGTATTCGTTTACGGCGTCATCTACCCAACGTGGCATTTTGGTGCCAACGGCTAATACGGTAATGTTCATGGGGTGTCCTGTGGGTTTTCAGGCTGCCTGAAAATGTTAAAATGCGTTATTTTAATACGGAATTTGTTTTATGTTGCCCAAACGCACGCTTTCTATTGCGCCGATGTTGGATTGGACTGACCGTCATTATCGCTATATGGCTCGCCAAATCACGCGCCACACTTGGTTATATACGGAAATGATTAATGCTGGCGCAATTATTCACGGCGACCCTGACCGTTTTTTGTTGAAAGATGAATGTGAAAATCCCGTTGCGCTGCAATTAGGCGGCAGCGACCCGCAGGATTTGGCAAAAGCCGCCGCGAAAGTGGCGCAATATGGTTATGATGAAATTAATTTGAATTGTGGTTGCCCCAGTCCGCGTGTGCAAAAAGGGGCTTTTGGGGCGTGTTTGATGAATGAGGTGGCGTTGGTTGCCGATTGTTTGAACGCGATGAAAGATGCCGCGCCCGATTGCGATATTACCATTAAGCATCGGATTGGTTTGGATAAGCAAACGGAATATCAACCACTTGCCGATTTTGTCGGCGAATTGGTGCGGACGACAACGTGTCGGACGTTTATTGTTCATGCGCGAAATGCGTGGTTAGACGGTTTGTCGCCCAAAGAAAATCGGGATATTCCGCCTTTGCGCTACGATTATGTTTATCAATTAAAACGTGAATTTCCTGAATTAGAAATCATCATCAACGGTGGCATCAAAACCAATGCAGAAATTGCCCAGCATTTACAATATGTTGATGGCGTGATGGTCGGACGCGAGGCATATCATAACCCGATGTTGATGCAAACGTGGGATACGCAATTTTATGGCGACACGCAGCCTGAAATTGGCTACGATGAATTGATTCACCGATTATATGATTATGCTCAAACGCAACTGGCTGCCAATCGTGGCACGATTTTGCGGCATATGGCGCGGCATTATTTGGGTTTGATGCATGGATTACATGGTGCGCGGACGTGGCGGCGAATGTTGTCTGATGCGGATTTGTTGAAACCCAATCAGCCTGAATTATTATTGCAGGCATGGGCGGCGGTGCAACAAGATGTGATGATGGAATCATCAAACGAGATTGTTTAAATCTGCGAAACGTTTATTTCAGGCTGCATTAAAATAGGGGCTAATGACATCACTTCGCTGTCATTAGCCCCTAACATTTAACGACTGCTTGATGAATGCACGGCTGACCATGCTTGATTCACACGTTCAGCAGCAGCCTTTAATTGATTATCTTGAGCCGTAATTTTGTCTTGGCGCAACATTAATTCAGCGCGAATTTTATCCACTTCTAATTGTGCGGCTGCCAATTTTTTCTCGGCATTTTTCAAACGCGCTTGCACACGGCTAATATCCGATCGGTCATCGGCTTGTGATTTCAACAAGGCTTGATAATTCATTTGTGCGGCTGATAATTCTTCCTGCGGAGATAAACGGCGCGTGGTGGTTTGGGATACTTCGCTGGCTTTGCTGGTTACGGATTTGGCGGTTTCAGTTGCGGTGCTGGCGGCTGATTTCGCGGTTTCAGTTGCTTTGCTAGTGGCTGATTTAGCGGTTTCAGTTGCCTTGCTGGTGGCTGATTTCGCGGTCTCAGTTGCTTTGCTGGTAGCTGATTTAGCGGTTTCAGTCGCCTTGCTGGTAGCTGATTTAGCGGTTTCAGTTGCCTTGCTGGCGGCTGATTTTGCGGTTTCAGTTGCCTTGCTGGTGGCTGATTTTGCGGTTTCAGTTGCCTTGCTGGTGGCTGATTTCGCTGTTTCAGTTGCTTTGCTGGTGGCTGATTTCGCTGTTTCAGTTGCTTTGCTGGTGGCTGATTTAACCGCTTCAGTTGCTTTGCTGGTGGCTGATTTCGCTGTTTCAGTTGCTTTGCTGGCGGTTGATTTAACCGTTTCGGTTACCTTGCTGGTTGTCACAGATTGAACGGTTTCAGTTGCCTTGCTAGCGGCTGATTTAACCGTTTCAGTTGCTTTGCTGGCAGTTGATTTCGCTGTATCTGTTATTGATGAGGTTTGGGTAATCGCTGATTTTGCAGCATCAACCACTGTGCTGGTACTGCTGGAAGTGGTGGTTGCCGTAACAACGCTGGATTTGGCTGATTCCAATGCTTGACTCGCTGCATTTTTTGCAGTCGCTTTAACCGTTTCCGTGGCGGTATTGGCAAAAGCAGTTTGCATGGATAAAGCTAAAATGGATAAGATGTAAATTTGATTCTTCATAATGAAAAAATGTTCCTGATGTTGAAATAATTGTGTGATATTTTCAGGCAGCCTGAAAACATCACACGATAATAACATAAGAAACGATATTAAATTAAGCTACTGAATTGTAAATCATTACTTACACGCAATAGTAAATTGTTTTTCTGCAATTGTTCCGCGTGAAATAGGCATGGGTGGAATGGGATTAGCAGTGTAGCGTTCTTGCGACAATATTTTGCCTTTTTCATCAAAAAACTGTACCGCCGTCAAACGGAAACTTTTATTGCGACAATGAAATTCCCAATCGCTCACCGCCACTTTATAACGCGGTGTCCCCACATAGCGTTCCTGTTCGGGATTCACCACAATTTTACGGTCGCGCAAATACGCCAAATCACCATTACGGCGCAGGCTGCCTGTATCATAAGACGCCACCAAATTTCCCTGATTACTACTACCCAAATTGTGCCACGAACCTGCAATACTCGGAACATTTTTAATTTTAGGTGTCCCACTGCCACCGCCACCACATGCTGCCAATATCAATGCGATGGATAATGTGCTGGTATATTGAATCAATTTCATAATGTGTTTGTCCTAAAATAAAGATGGGAAAACTCGTATTGTGAATTTGATTGTCAGAAAATTCAAATCATCTTGCAAATATTTAAACTTGATTTCAGCACATGATAAACCGCTTACGAGTGTTTATTTTGTTTTCATTTTATGATGTTTTTTGCGTAATGCTTTGACAACAATACCACTATTTGTGCCAAATAATACCGAAATCAAATACCATGTTCCACAAAATAAAATAATGGTCGGGCCAGACGGAATATTGGCAGGATGATGATACGACAACAACAAGCCAGCATAACCACACACCAACGCCCCTGCCGATGCCACCACCATCAACGCCCCCATACTACGCACCCACAACCGCGCCGCAATCGCTGGCAACATCATCAAACCCACCGACATCAACGTCCCCAATGCCTGAAAACCCGCCACCAAATTCATCACCACCAATATCAAAAAGAGAATATGCCACACCCCACCTTGACCACGCACCGCGCGTAAAAATAAAGGGTCAATGCTTTCCAACATCAAAGGGCGAAAAATCATTGCCAATGTCAAAATAGTGAAACTTGCCACAACGCCCATCATCGTCAATGACATCACATCTACCGCCAAAACCGAACCAAACAGCAAATGCAATAATTCCACACTATTGCCGCTCAAACTAACCAAAATCACGCCAATCGCCAAACTGCTCAAATAAAACGCGGCAAAATTCGCATCTTCCTTCACTTCCGTAAAACGGCTAACAATGCCCGCCAGCAATGCCATCAGCACACCAGCCACAAAACCGCCCAAACTCATCGCTGGCAAACTCAAACCTGCCACCATATAACCAATCGCCGCCCCCGGTAATACCGCATGGCTCAACGCATCGCCAATCAAACTCATGCGCCGCATCACCAAAAACACCCCCACAGGCGCAGCAGACAACGCCAAAAAGACGACTGCCGCCAAAGCGTATCGCATAAAAGAAAATTCAGTAAATGGGGCAATGAGATATTCGTTTAACATCATAAAAAATCATGAACAAGGCTGGCTGAAAGTGAGATTATACCGTTTTCAATGCCATTATTCACAATCTTCCACGACTACTAGGGGCTAATGACATTTCATTTTGCACTTGCTTTTGCATCAAAAATCGCCCACTTCTGCGTCTAAAATGCTCATCAGGTGTTCAACCTGATTCGCATTTTTTCCTTGAATTGGTCGTTTTTGCTGACAAAATCAAGGTACAAAATAAAATGTCATCAGCCCCTATTTCCGCCCCAACAAAATAAACAAACTCAAAATCCCCGCACAAATAAATCCAATCAAACCCAACACAGGCGTGTCATAAATTTTCGGCGGCATATTCGCCAACACCAAAATTGACGAGCCAATAAATAAAGACGAGGCAATCATCGCCAATACCAAACGTTCCAATGTTTTGTGGATTTGCGGCAGCCCCTCTACCGTGTGTTCCAAGCGAAAATCTTTGTGCTGCAATTTATATAAAAACGTCTTAATGTCTTCAGGCAGCCCGAGCCAGCTTTCCGAAGTGTTCACAAATTTATCAAAACCTTTTTCAATCAACATTTTGGGTGATAAACGCCGCGCCAAAATTTGCTTGCCATAAGGTTGTAAGATATTGAAAACATTAATATCAGGATACAAATGTCGCCCAATCCCTTCAATTTGAATAAAGCCTTTAATCAATAAATAATAACTTTGAGGCAATGTAATGTGATTATGATTAAAAATTTGCCGAATTTGCTCCAATACATCCGCCAAACACAAATTAGACAAATGATTGCCATCCAATAAATACATTAATTCATACAAATCTTTTTCTAATAATTGTTCATTAATGATTTCATCATCTTGCGCGATTAATTTCACCGTATCCATCACTTTTTTCACATTTTTTTGCATGGCATACAAAATGAAATTTTCAAATTGTTCCCGTTCAGGCGGTAATAAAATGCCCATCGCGCCCAAATCAATAAATGCCATTTTGCCTTCGGCTGTTACAAAAATATTCCCTGGGTGTGGGTCAGCATGAAAAAAGCCGTGTTCCAATACCTGTTTCATATACAAATCCAGCCCCAGTACGGCAATATCTTGCGTGTGAAATCCCATTTGAATGAGTTGATGTTTATCATCTACTTTCACGCCATGGATAAAATCCATACATAAAATATGATTATTGCTCAATTCAGTATATACTTTTGGGACGACAATCCGTGAATCTTGACGAAAATTGCGTGCAAATAATTCAATATTATCGCGCTCGTGATTTAAGGACAGCTCTTCATTTAATGATTTTTCAAACGTTGCCAACAAGCGACCCAAACGAATTTTTTTAAACGTCTCGCCGTGTTTTTCTAAAAATCCAGCCAAATCTTTGATAATCAATAAATCGGCTTCAATGGCTTCGTCAATGCCTTCACGCTTGATTTTCAACACCACTTCTTGCCCATTTTTCAGCCGCGCTTTAAACACTTGCCCAATAGACGCCGAGGCGATGGGCGTATTGTCAATTTCATCAAAAAAATCACTGGCTTGGATATTGAGTTCTTCAGATATTTTTTTAGCAACATCAATGGGTTGAACTTCTACTTTATCTTGCAATTTTTGCAATTCGGCAATCATTTGAGCAGGCAAAATATCGGTACGATTACTCAATATTTGCCCTAATTTGATATAAGTCGTCCCCAATTCTTCCACCGCCATGCGAATGCGTTCGTACAGCGAATGGGATTGCCAATGCTTGCGTGTGCTTAATTTGGTGCTGATGGCATCGGGCAACCAATGTTTAATATGGGCGCGGTCAAATAATTCATCTAATCCATATTTCACTAAAATTTCAGCAACTTGTTTGCTGCGTTTTAATTTTTTGAGCTGATTCATGATGAGGGGCTTTATTTTGAGTTTGAAAAAGGTTTCAGGCTGCCTGAAAAAACATGGTATTGTCTTTTCAGGCAGCCTGAAGATTTAATTAACAAACATTAATTACGCGCCATAAACAGGGTTTTTGTCGCACAACGCTTTCGCAGCCGCAGCCACACGCGCCAAAGTCGCTTCATCGTTTGGATTATCCAACACGTCCGCAACCAAGTTTGCCAACTCACGCGCGTCTGCTTCGCTGAAACCGCGAGACGTAATCGCAGACGCACCCACACGAATACCTGACGTTACGAATGGTTTTTCAGGGTCGTTTGGAATCGCGTTTTTGTTGATGGTAATGTGTGCTTTGCCCAATGCTTCTTCGGCAGCTTTACCCGTGATGTTTTTCGGACGCAAATCCACCAAGAATACATGGCTTTCAGTACGACCCGATACGATACGCAAGCCACGTTTTACCAATTCTTCCGCCATCGCAGCCGCATTGATTTTCACTTGTTTCGCGTATTGCTTGAATTCAGGTTCCAACGCTTCTTTGAACGCCACCGCTTTTGCCGCAATCACGTGCATTAATGGGCCACCTTGCAAGCTTGGGAAAATCGCAGAATTCAACGCTTTTTCATGCGTATTATCACGACACAAAATCACGCCACCGCGTGGGCCGCGCAAGGTTTTGTGTGTGGTGGTGGTAACAAAATCCGCAAATGGCACAGGATTAGGATATTCACCGCCTGCCACCAAACCAGCATAATGCGCCATGTCCACAAACAAATACGCACCTACTTTGTCGGCAATTTCACGGAAACGCGCCCAATCAATTTCCAAAGCATAAGCAGACGCACCCGCCACAATCATTTTAGGCTTGTGTTCCAATGCCAAACGCTCTACTTCGGCATAGTCCAACACTTCGTTTTCGTCCAAACCGTAAGTAATCGCGTTATACAATTTGCCCGAAATATTCACGCTGGCACCGTGTGTCAAATGACCGCCGTGCGCCAAGCTCATGCCCAAAATCGTATCACCGGGTTTCAACACAGACGCATAAACCGCTTGGTTGGCTTGCGAGCCAGAATGCGGCTGTACGTTGGCATATTCTGCGCCAAACAATTTTTTCACGCGGTCAATCGCCAATTGCTCCACCACATCAACGTGTTCACAACCGCCATAATAGCGTTTGTTGGGGTAGCCTTCGGCGTATTTATTGGTTAATTGAGAGCCTTGCGCTTCCATGACAGCGCAGCTCACATAGTTTTCAGACGCAATCAACTCGATGTGGTCTTGCTGACGCTCATTTTCTGCGGCAATGGCAGCAGCCAAATCGGGGTCGTATTTTGCGATGGTAATGCTTTTTGAAAACATGGGAATGTCCTTATTGAACGGATGGGAAATGCGTGAATTGTAACAAAGTTTGACCTTTCAGGCAGCCTGAAAACACACAAATTGCCTGAAAAATATTTGCAGTGATGGTTAATGAATTTCTTGAATTTTGACAGGAACGCGCGTCTTGCCGCGCACCATGCTTTTGGGTGGGTGGCGCGGAATGGTGCGTTCTCCGTAGAACGGTTGGGCGGATTCTTAAATCCGACATTTTCATAAAATCAAAAGATTATGTCGGATACAAGTATCCGACATACGCCTACTAAATTGATCAATTTAATTGATTATAAACAGTATCGCGCCGTCCAATCTTGATGACGAGTACCACCAAACGATTATCAACGACTTCATAAAGTAAACGAAAACCTGATTTTCGCAATTTAATTTTGTACAAATCTTTTGTGCCACTTCCATGCAATTTATTTTTAGGAATGCGTGGATTTTCAAGAATTTTGCCTAATTTCTTGACAAATTGTTGAGCAATATCAGGGCTTAATTTATCAAATTCTTCAAGCGCTTTTTGGTCGAATTCTAGCTTGTAACTCATCTAGGGTAATCTCAATTTTGGGGTTATGTTCCCGTTCGGCTGCAATTTTCAGCAATTCTTGGTCATCAATTAAATCCATCATTTTTTCATAGAGTTCAGCAGGTACACAATAAAATGCAGGTGTGTTGCGATTTAAAATTGCCACCACATCGCCATTGGCACTACCTACTGTTTCCATGGGATTTTTTTTCAAGTCGCTGATACTAGCAACATAACGGCTGAGTACTTGATTAAGCATAATAAATAAAAATTCCAAGATGATTGTCGTTAAATAAAGGACTTTTTAACCGTGCTGTTAAAACTTTAAATTCTTTTAAAATTAAGATATTAGATTTTAATTTTAAAAGATTAATTTTTTGATATGCAATATTTCT
>JBHARQ010000029.1:0-8496 GCA_041831015.1 Simonsiella sp.
AATTAAATAGGGTGGTTTTTTTACAAAATTTATGACAGGATATTGATTGATAAACGCGCCATGAGCCATCATTTGTAATCAATACAACATAGAAGGAGCATATCATGACTGTATATAGCAATAATAAAGATTTTAATAAGTTTATCAAGAATTTAATCAAAAATGGTGAATGGAGTTTTCATGATAATGGCAATTCCAAACATCCGTATTTACAATATAAATCAGGTTGTAAAATGCCTGTACCACGCAGTCCCAAAGGCGATGCGCCTGCATTGCAAAATTTCAAGGCAGCCGTACGTCGTATAGAGCGCGATAATGCCATTCAAATATTCAGACAACCTGGGATTAATTCAATATGATGGATGAAATCAATCAGTTAATCGCAACCAGTACCCCTGCCGATATTCGTGAAACGTTGGATTTTTTGTTAAATGAATGTTCAATAGATGAAATGCCCAGCCGTGAATTGGTCATTCAATGGCGTGATGTGTTACTGCAACGCGGTGGTAAATTTACGAAAATTGCCACCGATTTATGCGAGCCATTTTTGCAGGAAACGGCATGATGAATCTTTTAAAAAATAAATGGTTAGTATTGGCAATTTTGTGGTTTGGTTTGGCGATTTATGGTTTGATTTTTCGTCAATCTTCGCCTGATAGTGCGCCGATGTTTCCGCATTTTGATAAGGTGGCGCATTGTTTGTTGTTTTTCTGTCAATTTTGGTTGTTGGCGCGAGCGTGTTGGACGGCAAAACGGCGGATTCCGTATGGGTGGTTGCTGGGTTGGGCGTTGTTGATGGCGGTTGGCACGGAGTGGGCGCAGGCAACTTTTACGACCACGCGGACGGCTGATGTTTGGGACGGTGTGGCGGATATGGTGGGCACATTGATTGCGCTGGGATTGGCTCATCATGCGACTCAAATTTGGACGAGGGGCTGATGATATTTCGTTTTGCACCTTGATTTTGTCAGCAAAAACGACCAATTCAAGGAAAAAATGCAAATCAGGTTGAACACCTGATGAGTATTTTTGACACGGAAGTGGGCGATTTTTGATGTAAAAGCAAGTGCAAAAGGAATTGTCATTAGCCCCTAGACAAAGTGCTGAAATCAAGGCAAAATAAACACAGAATTTATATCCTAAACGTAAAAATATAAATGTTTTTTTAAGTGTAGGATGTCCATCCATTTTTAATTGTATAACTTTTTCAGGAGTCTTTATATGGCGCAAACTAAAATTGATGTTTCTGGTATGACCAGCAAAGCTGATGGCGATAAATTGGCAGAACAAACAGGTTCTGTAGCAGGCGTAAAATTTGTGAATGCGAATCATGAGCAAGGTTACGTTGTGGTTACTCATGGCGATGATTTTGACGTGAACGCATTTAAAGCAGCTGTGAATGCAGCAGGTTTTAGCGCATAATTTGGTTTAATCAAGAAAAAACGGTTTCAGGCTGCCTGAAACCGTTTTTTTATGCGTGAAAATGTTGGCTTGCCCATTGGTTAATTTGGTGGAGCAATTCGGCGTTGGCTGGGAGCATGGGGGAGACGGTGTAGTGTTTGGGAGATTGCCATGCGAATTGTTGTCCTTCTTGGGCGGTTGGTTCGCCTGTCCATTGGTAGGGTAGGGCGATGAAAAAGTGTAGGTGTACGGTGGCGTGTTCGTAGTGGTGGATTTTTTCTTGCCATAAGGTGGCGTTTTGGATGTGGAGGTTGAGTTCTTCTTGAAATTCGCGTTGTAGGGCGGCGAGTAGGGTTTCGTTGGGTTCAACTTTGCCGCCTGCAAATTCCCAGTAGCCTGCGTAGGGTTTGCCAGCAGGTCGGGAGCTGAGTAGGACTTCGCCTTGGTGGTTAAAAATAATACCTGCTACGACTTGGATGGGGGTGTTCATGTGGGGGTTCCTGTGAAATTTTCAGGCTGCCTGACATCGTGGGCAAAGCCCACGCTACGTTGTTTGCTATGAAGAACGCGGTGTTTCGTGCCAACCACTTAAAGCGTGGGTGCGGCGGCAAGACGCCGCGTTCCTGATAAATAACGGTAACTGTTTTTCAGGCAGCCTGAAAAGATGGGTGTTTATTGAGCGGTTGATGTTTGTACGGCGGCGGCATCTTGGGCGTCATTGGTGTAGCGTTTTAAGCCGCCACCCAGTGCTTTGTACACATCGGCTAGGTTTTCTAGCAAGCTTAATTGGGTGCTCAATACGCTGCTGTCGGCGCTGTAGCTGCTGCGTTCTGCGTCCAATAAGTCAAGTGAGCTGGCAACGCCGTGTTGGTAGCGTAGGTTAATCAGGCGCAAGCGTTCGTTGTAGGCTTTGCGTTGTGCCAGTTGCGATTCGTATTGTGCGGCTAATGCGGCGCGTGCTACAAGGGCATCGGCAACGTCTTTAAAGGCAGATTGTACGGCGGCTTCATAGGCAACAACGGTTTTTTGTTGGGCAATTTTAACGGCTTCTAAATTGGCTTTGTTGCTGCCCCAGTCAAAGATGGGAACGCTTAAGTTGGCACCTGCTGACCATGAGCTTTTGTTGGTTTGGAAGAGGTTGCCCAGTTGTGGGCTTAATAATCCAAGTGAGCCTGTTAAGCTGATGGTGGGGTAAAAGGCAGCGCGCGCCACGCCAATATTGGCATTGGCTTGACGTAAATTATGTTCCGCAGCGCGAATGTCAGGACGGTTCAGCAATACTTTGGAACTCAAACCTGCGGGTAAATGTTTGATTTTAAATTGTTGGCTGAGTGAACGTGCTTTGGGTAGGCTTTTCGGAATGGGTTGGTTAATCAATAATGCCAAAGCATTACGCGCTTGCTCACGGGCTTTGACGGCAGCAGCATAGCTGGATTTCGCGCTTTCAATTTGAGCTTCTTGGGCGCGTAAATCTACGGCAGAAATCACGCCTGCTTGGTGGCGGATTTTGGCTAAACGGTAGGTTTCTTGGTAGCTGGCAAGTGTGCGTTGTGCCAAATTCATGCTTTCTTGAGCATACAATTCGGCAAAATGCGCTTTGGCAACGCTGGAAATTAAGGCTAAATGGGTGGCATCTTTGGCGGCTGCGGTGGCAAAATAGTTTTGCAATGCGGCTTCGCTGTTATTTTTCACGCGTCCCCACAGGTCTAATTCGTAGCTGGTGCTTAATCCCACTTTAAAGCTATTGCTGCCTGTGTGTGAAACCACGCCACTGCGTGTTGCGCCTGCGCTGCCGTTCACGCTGGGCATTTCGCCAATGCGAGTGATGGCGTATTGAGCGCGGACTTGGTCAACGTTTAATGCGGCGGTACGCAAATCAGTATTATTTTTCAATGCCAATTCAATCAAAGCGTGTAAACGTGGGTCGGCAAAATAATCGCGCCAACCCAAAGAGGCTGCCTGAATGCTGGCAGCTTCGGTATTAGGCACATCAAAATTGAATGTTTCGGGAATGGCAACGGTGGGTTGCTCATATTCAGGGGCTAATTCCACCACAGGTTTGATGGATTTACACGCGGATAATGACATCATCACCACGATGGCTAATGTGAGCGGTTTTAAATTGAGTACAGTTTTCATAAAAAAATTCATCCTATGGATTATTTCAACTTTCAGGCAGCCTTTCGGTATGCCACATTTTTTTGAAAGGTTAGCTGAATATTTGCCAGAACGCGGCGTCTTGCCGCCGCACCCACGCTGCGCTCGTTGTGATGGTGAGTGGTGAGTTCAAGATAGTCGCGTACCAAAAAGCAGTCTGAAAGTGTATAACAAAATGCTGATAACAAACATGGTTTGACGGTTAGATTATGCAAAATCCAGCCATCAAACCATGTGATTGATTATAAAATTAATGAGTCAAACCTGCATCGCTGGCGGCTTCTCGTGCGCTACGCCCTTGTTTACCCTTAAATAATTTTCGGATAAACACATAGAACACAGGCACAAGGAAAATAGATAACAAAGTACCAATCGTCATGCCCCAGAATACTGTTGTACCGATGGCGCGTTGGCTGGCAGCACTCGCACCCGATGAGAAATACAACGGCACCACGCCCAAAATAAATGCAAACGATGTCATCAAAATTGGACGGAAACGCAAGTGTGCCGCTTCCAAAGCAGCCTGAAACGGCGTTTTGCCTTCATCTTGCAAGTCTTTGGCAAATTCAATAATCAAAATCGCATTTTTCGCGCTCAATCCGACTACCGTAATCATACCGACCACAAAATAAATATCGTTGGCGTATTCAATCGGAATACCTAAACTCATATTAAACTGATTACGCATCCATACACCCAATACCACGCCCAAGAAACCCAAAGGCGCAACCATCAATACCGACACAGGAATTGACCAGCTTTCATACAAAGCCGCCAATACCAAAAATACCGCCAATATCGCTAAAGCATACACCAGCGCCGTTTGAGAAGAACCTTTCGCTTCTTCACGCGATTGACCAGCCCATTCCACGCTATAGTTACCACCGCCAATTTCATCCATAATTGCTTGGATTTTCGCCATTGCCACACCAGATGACACACCAGCGGGCGTGGTACTGATTTGCATCGCAGGATAGCCGTTGAAACGGACACTTTGTTGCATACCGACTTTCCATTCCGCTTTGATAAAACTAGATAATGGTACGGCTTCGCCTGAACTATTTACCACAGTCAAATTCAAAATATCTTCATCTTGCATCCGACCTGACGCTTCGGCTTGCACCATCACTTTTTGCAAACGACCATTATTTGGGAAGTCATTGACATAAGAACCACCCAATGCCGTTGCCAAAGTGGCACGAATACTACTTAAGCTCACACCTTGAGCGGCTGCTGTTTCGCGGTCAATGGTTAAATTTAATTGCGGCGCATCTTCCAAACCTGATGGGCGCGTATCGCCAAATAGACCACTTTCACGGATTTTGGCAATTAATTCATTGCGTTTGGCTAACAAGGCATCATGTCCGCCATTGTTACGGTCTTGAATATAAAATTCCACACCGCCATTACCCAATTCACGAATTGCAGGTGGGTTCACAGCAATACCGAAACCATCTTTAATCAAATGGTCATTCGGTAACGGTTTACCATCTAAATAACCTGTTAATAAAGCACCTGTCATTTTCTGTACCACAATGGTGGCATCGTGCAAGAAATCCCCTGCAATCATGCGCTTCATAAATGGTTCAGATTTGCTCATGGCAAGGCGTTCATCCCAATCTTTCAGAATCACAAAGCCCATCGCCATATTTTGACCGCTACCCATAAAGCTAAAGCCAGAAATAGTAATAATATCTTTCACTTCAGGGAATGCTTTGGCGGTTTTTTCCAATGCTTCTACGGTGGCATCGGTACGCGCTTTGGTTGCACCAGCAGGCAGTTGTACCATTACCATTAAGTTACCCGAATCTTCTGCTGGCAAGAATGAAGTGGGTAATTTCATATACATATAACCAGCACCTGCCAATAATGCTGCCCATACCACCATCATGCTGACTGTACGGCGCAATAGACGTTCCACCCAGCCTTTGTATCGGTTATTGGTGGCATCAAATTTGCGGTTAAACCAACCAAAGAAACCGCGTTTTTGATGATGTTCACCTGCTTTAATTGGTTTCAACATCGTTGCACACAAAGCAGGTGTGAGTGTTAATGCCAAGAATGCCGAGAAACCAATGGAAATCGTCATGGTTGCCGCAAATTGCGTATAAATCTTACCTTGCGCACCACTAAAGAACATCAAGGGGATAAATACAGAAATCAATACGGCGGTAATACCAATGACCGCGCCTGAAATTTGGCTCATCGCTTTTTGGGTGGCTTTGAGTGGCGGTAAGCCTTCTTCTGCCATAATCCGTTCCACATTTTCCACCACCACAATCGCATCGTCCACCACGATACCAATTACCAGTACCATCGCAAACATGGTCAATACGTTGATAGACATACCCAAATAGTAAATCCCTGCAAAACCACCTAACAATGAAATCGGCACCACAATCGCAGGAATCAAGGTGTATCGGAAGTTTTGTAAGAATACAAACATCACGATAAATACTAATACCATTGCTTCAATCAATGTGTGAATCACTTTTTCAATGGAAATGTCCACAAATTTTGAAGTATCGTATGGTGCGTCCCAAGTCATATCACCAGGGAAATAGTTTTGCAGTTCGCCCATTTTGTGGCGAACCAATTCGGCTGTAGCAGTTGCATTACCACTGTTAGACAGCATCACTGCCATCCCCACTGATGGTGTGCCATTCAAACGTGTACTGGCTGCATAGCTTTCTGTTCCCAGCTCAATACGCGCCACATCTTTTAGGTACACATTCGCGCCACTGGTGGTGGTTTTCAGCATCACATTACCAAATTCTTCAGGTGTGCTTAATTGACCCTGTGCGGTAATGGTGGCAGAAATGGTTTGACCTTGCTCTGATGGCAAAGCACCTAATTCACCTGCAGAAATTTGCGCGTTTTGTGCTGAAATGGCAGAAGACACATCAGCAAATGATAAGTTGTAGCTTTTCAATTTCTGTGGGTCAACCCATACGCGCATCGCACGTTGTGCTGCAAATAAGCGAACCCCACCAACACCTTCCAAGCGTTGTAATTCGGGAATCACGTTGCGTTGGGCGTAGTCTGCCATGTCGTCCAAGCTTTTTTGTTCTGACTTCAAAATAATAACCATCAGGAAGTTAGAACGGGCTTTGGATACGGTAACACCATATTGTTGTACCGTTGCAGGCAGCGTGGATAGGACTTCGGACAATTTATTTTGTACGTCCATTTGCGCCATATTTTCATCGGTTTCGGGCGTAAATGTCAGCGACACGCTGCCTGAACCACTGGAATCGGCGGAAGTGGACATATAGTCCAAACCTTCAATACCATTCATTGCCCGTTCAATGACGGCTAATACGCTGTCTTCCATCGTTTGTGCCGATGCCCCTGGGTAGGTGGCGGTCAAACTGATGGTGGGCGCGGCAACCGATGGATATTGCGATACGGGCAAATTCCGAATCGCCATCACACCTGCCAAAATGATAAAGATGGAAATCACCCATGCAAAAATGGGGCGTTCAATAAAAAACTTTGCCATGCTCCGTCCTTATTGCGCGTCTGATGCAGATTCTGCGGTTGTGGGTGCGGTTTCAGCTTCTGAACTCGCCGCTTGTTGGGGCGAAGGACTGGCTGAAGGGGCTGCGTTGTCGCTTTCAGGCTGCCATTCTTTAATTTTAAAGGTGTTAATGCCTAACATGGCTGCTGACATTGTGCCGCCATCAATCACGACTTTATCCCCCGGATTCAAACCTTCGGTAATCACCCAATTACTGCCTTTTTGTCCACCGATTTTAACGGTACGCGGTTCTAATTTACCTTCGCTGGTAGCGATGGTAATGGTATCGGTTTTACCGCGTGTAACCGCACGCTGTGGAATCACATACGCGCCTAAAATGCCTGCTAATGGCACATTCACGCGCACATACATGCCGCTCATTAACAAACCTTCTGGATTGTCAATCGCGCCACGAATGGTCACTTGACCTGTTTTTTCATCAACCGTGCCATTAGAAAACAGCAAGCGACCTTTGCGTGGATACACAGAACCATCTTCCAAAGTCAAACTTACCACCACTTCGGGATTACGCACTTTTTGACCGCTCATTAATTGTTGATTTAATTTCAACATATCAGCAGACGATTGGGTAATATTGATATACATGGGGTCGTGTTGAGTAATGGTTGCCATTTGAGTGTTATTGGCAGTTACCAATGCGCCTTCGGTTACTGCCGATTGACCAACGTAGCCTGAAATCGGTGCAAAAACGCGTGTGTAATTCAAGCTCACTTTTGCAGCATTAATAGCTGCTTCAGCAGAAACCACTTGTGCTTGTGCAGAACGTTGTGCAGCCAAAGCAGCGTCCCATTCTTGCTTGCTGATGGCATCGGCGGCTACCAATGGACGATAGCGTTCTACATCCGTATTGGCTTTGGCTAATGCGGCTTGAGCAGATAACAGGCTGGCTTCAGCCGTTTGCAAGCTGGCTTGATAAGGCGCATCGTCAATTTCATACAAAGGCTGACCAGCTTGTACGCTGGTGCCTTCGCGGAATAAGCGGCGTTTTACGATGCCACTGACCTGTGGCACAATATTTGCCGTTCGCAACGATTCCAAACGCCCTGGTAAATTGGTTTCCAGCAAGACGTTTTCAGGCTGCACGGTCAGCACACTGATTTCGGGTTGAATTTGCTGCATTTTAGCGCGTTGCTCTTTTTTCATTTCTTCCACTTTATTGCCGCAAGCGGTTAAAGCGAGAGAAGAGGCTAAAGCAATGGTTGCCAAACGCATGAATCGCTGCGTTGGTTTTATGGCGGTCATATTACTTCCTACGTTTCAATTTATGTTAAATTAGTAAATAAAAATGATAAATATTTTCAGGCAGCCTGAAAAATTTTGCAAAACTTTTCAAGCTGCCAGCTATGTCAAATTTTAATATGAGCGTATTATACATACACTTGTGAATGCGTTAAATT
>JBHARQ010000030.1:0-4357 GCA_041831015.1 Simonsiella sp.
GATTTGTTTGAATTTGCTAAAAGCAGCAAACAAGTTAAGGCTTATTACGCCTATTGCTGCCTGAAAGGGCGGTAAATGCCCCAAAATATGGGCATTTGCTGGCTATTATCGTTGATATATGCCTAAATTTGAAAAATTAGCCGAAATTTTTTGGAAAATTTCGGCTACAGTTGAGATTGGGTGTTTTGCAAAGGTTTCAACCCAACTTTACCTGCCCCAACTTGAACCACCACCCCCCATCTGCTACGATTTTCCCATTACCAACACCCGAAAGCACCACATGAAAACCCTACTCCCCTTACTCATACTCCTACTGGCAGCCTGCACCAGCACCCCCAAAAAACTGACTCGCCCCAGCTCCCCACTTTCCCAAACCCACCAAACCCTCATCCAACAAGCCGAACAACAAACCACAGGACGCACCCAAGCCGTCCTTGCTCAAGCGCGCAAAATGGCAATCGTCCAACCCGAAATCATCAAAGGTGGCTGCTGGGACTACCTAGATGCCGCATGGACACGCGCAGGCGTACCACGTCAAGCCCGAAAAATCGTCTATGCCGACAAAATCAACGGCAACTACGCCCACCCCGACCTATTACAAGCAGGCGACTGGATTTACCACGTCAATCACAGCTACCATGGCATCGAACACAGCGGCATGTTTATTGGCTGGGTGGACAAAACGCAACATCTGGGACTGACATTAAGCTATGCTGGCGAAGATCGCAAAGAACCTGCACGATACAAAGTCTATGATTTATCAAGCGTCTATCAAATTACTAGAGCAGAATAAGTAAGAAAAAAAGAATATAAAATTAAGGATATGAAAAAAAGCAGCCTAAAAAGGCTGCTCGAGACCAGACCTAGATTTATATAATATGTAATTGTTTTTAATAAATTTATTTTTTAGCAAAATCATTTTTACCAACAAATTTACCAACATTTGCAAAAAACCAGCCTTTTTTCATTGGCTGGTGTGGTTTTTATTATACCCATTTTTTGCAGTCATGGCATCATCAAAATGCCCGCAAAAAATCGCGGGCATCTTTCAGGCATCATTTACATTTCTTCATCATCATAAGGGTATGGCGGCTCAATACCATGCAATACATAAAACCGCCCTTTCCCAAAACGCTGAAATTTATATCCGCCCTTATTGTTGGCATTTGGTTTTTGTAACCAGTTTATTCTACTTAAAATTAAACACCCTTTGCGCTTGTCCACGCCTTTTAAAATTTCGGTTTCAAAAACAAAGGGATTAACCCAAAAATCATCAATCGCTTTATCGTTGCTTTCTCTTCTATAGCCCGCATGATTATGATTGGTAAATTCACTATCCCAATTCACAAATCGCATTGAGTCGGCGTATAACTGCATAAAATTGATAGCGTTTTCAATGATAGCACGGTCTTCATATTTGCCCGTCCCATTGATTGCCCGCCAATCATCAAAGCATTGGCGAATGCCAGCCATACCCACACCAGCCGCAAGCCCTGTAATATCTGTTGCCAATTCCAACGCGGCGGCAACAATGGCAAAGCGGCGGGCAATTCGCAAGGCTTGCCCGTCCAAATCAGGTAATGTGCTTAAAAAGACATCGCGGGCTGCTTGGATTTGTTCTAGGCTTAAGGTTTGCAGCTTGGCTATCCATGCCCGCCCCGCCGTGCCATGTTGTGTTTCTATGCTGTTCAATAGGTTATCGGATAATGCCGCGCCGCTCCTGAAACCGTGCAGCGTGTCAAAAATACCGTATTGTGTGGCGGCGGGTAAACTTGGTAATCGTACCGCTTGCCCCGCTTCCCATTTAATGCCCGCCCGCTCTAAATAATTTTGCAATGCGTATTCGCCCGTACTAAATAGCATGATGCGCCATTCTGACAAGTGGCGGTTGCCGCCATCTTTTGCGCCTTGTAATTTGGATTTGCCATTAATTACGGAATAGGCAGTTTTGCTGATGACACGCGGGTCTGCTTCGCCGATTTCATCTAACACCAGCAAATTATCATTGCGGGCAAGAGCGGCATTGGAAAACCCTATATCCGTTCCGCGCCATGTTAATTTCAGGCTTTCGGGTTCGCCCCAAACGGATAAAGCAACCTTTGCGGCGGTGGTTTTGCCATCGGAACTATCCCCATATAAATGAAATCCGCCGTTCTGTTCATGCAGCAATGACAACAAGGGCGCGGCTAATGATGCGCCTATGGCTAAACACAAGCGGCTATTGCCCGCCGCAAATCGGCTAACTTGGTTTTGCCAGTCTTTCAGGCTGCCTGAAATGGTGTAGGCTTTGGCTTGGCTGGTGTCGCCGTTGTAAAGTGTTTGGGGGGTGTTTTTATGTTTGCCATCGGTTGCGGGGTTTAAAATTTCGCCATTGGGTAAAATGTAGCTTTTGCCGTGCCAGCCTGATTTGTCTGTAATGTGATAAGGCGTGGTTGCGCCGTCTGCTTGCAAATAATCCGCCAACAATTCACGCTTGCGCCGTCCCGAATGAACCATAATGCCGCGTTGCTGCAATGCTTGAAAACCCGCATTTGTGCCAATGTCTGCCATGCTCAAAGGCGCGATTTTCTGCTTATTGGTTACATTGTCCCGCCATTTAATCACGCGGTAATGATTGCCCGCGCTATCCGTACCGCGCCCAATGATTTCAATAGTATCTGATAAACGCAAGGGCGGTTTTTCGCTTGCCGTACCGTCTTTATCGGTTTCTACTGCGATAAAGTACACGCCGTTTCTATTGCATTCAAAATAGGGGCGTAAAGTAACGGTTTCAAATTCTTGTAATTCGGGGCTGGTTGATGTTGCTTGTGTCATGATTGATTTTCCTTTCAGGCTGCCTGAAATCAGAATAAATCTGATTAACAGGCAACCATTTTCAATTAATACAATTACATAACTTCATAAGTTAAAACACCATCGCGGCGAATCGTTACCGCTTTTGGCTCTTGCGAAAGCATGACAATGGGCTGATGTGTGCTTTCTTCTTCTATTTCATGCTCATGGGGGCGGCTGAATTGATGCGTTAAACGCTGTTCAAAGCGGTTGTAGATTTGCTGTTGTGCGTTGATTTGCTTTTCCGCCGCCGCTAATTCACATTGGGCATCATTCAGCGCGGCGCGATAGGCTGCCAAATGTTTGCTATAAACATGACTTGCAACCCATGCCCCCGCAATCGCGCCCGCAATGACTGAAGAAAACATTTCAAGTAACATTTTCACGCCCCCTTAATTGTTTGATTTGAATGTAACGCGCTTTGCGGCGTGGTTTGAACGCGGTTTTGCGCGGGGCATGGCGGCGGCGTTTCATCAAGAGATACACCAGCGCAATAACAACCCCCAAACACATCATCATAATGAACGTGAAAATCTGCATCACAATGAAATAATGGAATATTTCTAATGATTTCATGTTGATGGTCTCCTAAATTTCAATGGAAAACGTTTCTTGATTGTCAAGAATGACAATGCAATCCAATGGGCGTTTTTCAAATAAATCACGCTCCGATAAAATCGCCGTTTTGTTGATTTCTTCTTTTACACGGATAAAGCGGCTTAATTTGCGGCGGCGCAATTCCTGTAATACCGTTTCGGCATCGCCGTTTAATTGAACTGATGCGGGCTTTTTCCGCCATTTCAGGCAGCCTGAACCCAATTTCACGCTTTGCATTTTGCCGTTTTGGGTTAATTCGGCGCGGTTGCTTTCGGCGTATTGCTGGATTGTTTGTTCCAGTTGTTCCATTTGGGCGCGGTCTGTGGCGGTGTCTTGCTGGTGTTTGGCTGCCAATCCCGCTAATTTGGTTTCCAGTTTCATATCTGCCAAATCCAAACGGCGGCGGATTTTGGCATATTGCGCGAATAGTTCATCAAACTGATTGCGATTGTTAATTGTGATGTTATTCATGGTATTAGCTCCCTAATTAGCTGGCATTCCGTGCCAAACGGCGGCGAATGGTTTTTTTCGTGGCGGGCGTTTCGCTGATTAAAATCTGATGGCTTGGCTCTTCATCGTCATAATCAAATGCGGGCGGGAAGTGATGCGCCGTTTCAGGCAATTCCACCATTTCGGGCAAGCTATCAACGGGGGGACGGGCTTTGGGGTCAATGCCTAATTTAACGGCTCTATAAACCTGATGTTTCAGCATGAAAAAGCCTGTTGCTTCTATCGTGTGATGCTGGTGTTCTGCCTGTTTCAGGCTACCAATTTTCCAGCCAATCAAAAACATAAGCGCGTTTAATAACGCAATCGTGGTAAAAATAATCAAAGTATTCATTCTGTTAATCCTTATATTTAATTACGGAAAACACGCGCTTCAATAATCACATCATCGGGATTTCGCGGCATATTCTTCAGTAGCTCA
>JBHARQ010000031.1:0-4391 GCA_041831015.1 Simonsiella sp.
CTACAACCCATCAGTTGGCGCAGCTCACGGCACAAGTCGTCCGCACTCGCGAACGCGGTCAAGACCCCGCGACGCGTACATTCCAAGCCGCCCACGCCGTCCAACAACTGACTGCCCAACACGAAATGGGCGAATTATTCAAAGTCATCGCCTTTGGCAAACACATCGACATTGATTGGCGCGGATTTACCATCGGCGATTTATGCCACAAATTATAAAAAACAGAATATTGCAGAACGCGGCGTCTTGCCGCCGCACCCACGCTTTAGGTTAGTGGCGCGGAACGGCGCGTTCTTCGTAGAGACAAACCCAAATGAAAACACACCATATCATCTTACTACTATTACTTTCCGCCTGTTCCCCAGAAAACAACCAAAACTTCCCCAAAAATCATACCCAAAATCACCAAGACATAACCAACCAAGCCTGTCCCATTGCTTCTCCTGACGAACTACTTGCCCAACATCATTGCCTGACCCAAAATGCCGAATCAGGCAACCCAATAGACCAATACAACTTAAGCATCTACTACCTAAATTACCATACCGATACAAAAAAAGGCATCTATTGGCTCACCCAATCTGCTAAACAAAATTACCCAGCAGCACAATACAACCTAGCGGTTGAATACTGGAAACAACAAAACCTTGAACAAGCACTATATTGGGCAGAAAAAGCAAAACAGAACCACTTTTCAGCAGCAGATGACATATTAGGACTCATTTACATCAGCAAAAAAGAATACACTTTAGCCAAAACCCATTTAGAACAAGCAGCACAATCAGGAAACAGCAACGCCATGTATAATCTAGGATTACTTTATCAAAATGGAACAGGCGTTACCAAAGATTTAGAGACTGCCATTTCTTGGTACGAACAAGCGGCGGATAAAGGCAGCATTGCCGCCTATGTCAATTTAGGCGTGATATACGCCAACGAAGGCAAACAATATCATCCTAAAAAAGCAAAAGATTATCTAGATGTTGCCGTATCACATGGCGACAAACTGGGTGAATTTGCATTAGCAAATTTGATTTTAAGAAACAAAATAGAAGGCACGTTTGCAGAAGTGGAATCATTATTACACAGTTCAGCAAACAAAAATTGCTATCCAGCAGCAAAAATCCTAGAACACATTTATTCCAATAAAGTGAGCTATCCTAAATTTAACATTCCTGTTGATATGGAAAAAAGCCACTATTTTTCTCAACTTGCCCAAAAAATAGACCACCAAACAAACGATAAAACGTGTAATTTAAATCAAGAAATGACATTTTAAATAAAATACGCAGCCAAAGGGCGGATATCCCATCCGCCCCCATCATCACGCCGAACGCGCTGCACATTGACCAACCGCATCCGCCTTACCAGCCGTGCGATTCGTATTCGTAAACACCATTCTAATCGACAACTTACTGTTTTCCAGCAGCAAAATTCTGGTTAAACCATCATCATTCAGCTCACGCGAAATCGTCCAGCCAAGCTGTTTCAACTTATCATCAGCAGTTAATGAATACGGCACATCGCGCACCCATTCCCCATTTGCCCACACGCCTAAATGCTCCAACGGCAAATCATAGCCCAACAACCGCTCACTTAATTCCGATGCTGTGTCTGCCGTGTACAATTTGCCATTCGCATCCAAAGCCAATACCCCTTGCGCGTCTTTACAAAGCTGCCCAACCGTGTTACCCAATGGCGTATTCACATCAATCGTTTCTACCCCATTTTGGCGCGTCCAGTCAAAATTCGCATAACTGCCCTTTTCTTCAATTTTGACACCCAATCTGCCTGTTGCATCAAAAGATTGCCAATCACGTTGCGCTTGCCATTGTGATGATGACGTTTGCAGCGTATTTGAGGCACAAGCACCCAATAAAAATAAGCTACTGCCTATCAAAAATCGTTTAATTTGATTGCGATTCATGGTTTAAATCATCTTTCGTTTTATGTCATTGTTGATGGGCGTGATTTACCAAATGACAGTGGTTTCGGAATGATAACGATGAGTTTTCTCTGATTTTTGTGATAGCTGACGCATATTTAAGGCTGCCCTGTACGCGGTGAAATGGTTAAAATTTCACAACCTGTTTCCGTTACCAAGACTTCATGTTCCCATTGTGCGGACAAGCTGCGGTCTTTGGTAACAACTGTCCAGCCATCATTCAAAATTTTCAAATGGCGTTTGCCCTGATTAATCATCGGCTCAATGGTAAAAATCATGCCTGCTTTCAAGACCATGCCTTGACCGCGTTTGCCGTAATGTAAAATTTGGGGTTCGGAATGGAATTGGCGCCCAATGCCATGTCCGCAAAATTCTTGCACCACGGAATAGCCAGCGTTTTCGGCAACGGTTTGACACGCATAGCCAATATCGCCCAAAGTTGCGCCTTCGCGTACGGCTGCAATACCTGCCATCATGGCTTCATGGGTGACGTCAATCAGGCGTTGTGCTTGTGGCGAGACTTTGCCAACGGTAAACATTCGGCTGCTGTCGCCATGAAAACCGTCTTTTTTGATGGTTAAATCAATATTGATAATATCGCCTTCTTTCAAAGGTTTATCATCGGGAATACCATGACAAATCACGTTATTTACAGAGGTACAGCATGATTTTGGATATGGTGGATTGCCGTAATTTAAAGGCGCAGGATAGCCACCTTGTACATTTACATGGTAATCGTAAACCAGTTTGTCAATTTCGTTGGTGGTAATCCCCGGTTTGATAAAATCGCCAATATAGTCAAGTGCTTCGGCGACCAATCGTCCGAGTTCGCGCATTTTTTCTTGTTCTTCTGGGGTGGTGATAATCACTGCCATATTTTGAAAATCCTATGAATTGAAATATTTAAGAGGATGTGAATTATAGCAGTTTTGTGCTTGGTTTGAGTACATGACAAAAAAGCTGAATGAAACCTTTGCAAAACTCGCATTCTTGAACGTAGGGGCGGATTTCATATCCGCCCTGATTTTCCAATGATTTGAAAATACTAAATTAAAATTTTGGTAGTAAAAGGGCGGATATGAAATCCGCCCCTACGAAAGGGTTTTGCAAAGGTTTCTGAATAAAAAACTTTGGTAAGCGGACGGTTTCGTGCCAGTAACCTAAAAGCGTGGGTGCGGCGGCAAGACGCCGCGTTCGCCGTTAAAATAAAAGTCGTTTTGAAATCAAAAGAAAACAATGATGATATTGTCTCATTTTGATTTAAAACGACTGTGGTTTGCTGTTAGCGTCTTGCCTGATACCACGCAATAAATTCATCGGCTTTTGCATAGCCTAACAAGGCATCGCTGCGGCTGCCATCTGCTTTCAGCACAAATAATCCAGGGGGGCCAAACAAGCCGTATTCTTTCAATAATGCCTGATGTTCCGCCGAATTCGCCGTGACATCAATTTGAAACAATCGCGCCATCGGCACGGCAGCCTGAACGCTGGCTTGTCCAAATGTTTTCACTTCCATTTCTTTGCACGACACGCACCAATCCGCGTAAAAATCTAGCAAAATGGGGGTGTTGGGGTCGGCTTTTAACGCGGCGTCCATTGCCTGTTTGAGTTGTGCAACATCGGTAAATTTTTGAGTTTGAATGGCATGATTGGCTGGCGGATGTAAGGTTAAAAAGCTGTGTAACATGGTTTGCTCGCCACGCACACTTTGCACACCAAACCACACGCCACCCATCGCCAACAATGCCGCCAAACACGCCGAAAAACTTTTCAGGCTGCCTGAAAGATTGTTCAACTTCAAAATCATATAAACAGACGGCACAATCAACAACAATGTGTACAAACCAACCGTCAGCGCATAAGGCAAAAACGGCGTTGCCAAATACACCGCGACACCCAACAAAATCACACCAAATGCCGCTTTCACCCCATTCATCCAACCGCCAGCGCGAGGCATGATGTGTCCACCAAACGTCGCAATCGCAATTAACGGCACCCCCGTTCCCATCGCCATCGCATACAACACCGCGCCACCCAACATCGCATCGCCCGTTTTACCGATATATCCCAACGCTGCCGCCAACGGAGGCGCGACACACGGCCCGACAATCAACGCCGACAACATCCCCATCACAAATACCGACACCACCTTACCGCCCGATAACTGATTGCTCTGATTTTGAAAATACGACTGAACACGACTCGGCAACTGAATGCTAAACAAACCAAACATAGACAATGCCAACACCACCATCAACCCAGCCGCCGTCAGCACCACCCAAGCCTGTTGCAACCACACCGTCAGCAATGCACCCGTCAAACCAGCCAGCACCCCCACCAACGTATAAGTTAATGCCAAGCCCTGCACATATACCAAAGACAATACAAACGCACGCTGTTTACTGCCATTCTTATCCCCCACAATAATAGAAGACACAATCGGCAA
>JBHARQ010000032.1:0-5859 GCA_041831015.1 Simonsiella sp.
AAAACACCTTATGAAGTTTACTTCAAAAAAATCGTTGCACTTGGTTTGACAATTCAAGTACAAAAAAAATCAATGCTGATGATTATCGCCGTGATGATGTTGATGTTGCGGTGCCGCCTGCAACTCTTTCACCACTGCTGTAATGCGTTGTGTTTTACCATTTTTAAATTTCAACGTAATTGGAATTTTTTTCCCAGCTTTCATTTCCTGTTTCAAATCAAAAAACATAATATGATATGACCCAGGTTTTAACTCCACCGTTTGACCTGCTGGCAAAGGTACGCCATCTTTCACTTCACGCATTCGCATCACGCCGTTGTCGTTGATATGCGTGTGCAATTCTGTGCGTGCGGCAAATTTGGGACTCACACTTGCAGCCACTAATACATTATCTGTTGCATCCGTATTTTTCAACGTCACAAACGCGCCACTTTGTTTCACGCCTTTCACTACAGCGCGTGCGTAAGCATTGCTTGCTTCTACGCCTTTCGCTAAAACAGGTTGCGCCAACAAAGCCGTTGCCAATACAAAAGCCCATTTTTTCATCGGAATATCCTCTCGGTTACACAAAAAAAGATGATATATTGTAACACGAATTTAATATGAAACTTTGAGGTAAATCAAAATCAGATGGCTGAAAATACGCAAACGTGCCACCAATCATCACAACGGGCGCAGCGTGGGTGCGGCGGCAAGACGCCGCGTTCCCGTTGAATCCATTACTTATTTTTAATCATCATAGCCATTTGGATTGTGCGATTGCCAACGCCATGCATCCACCATCATGGTGGGTAAATCGCGTTGTGCTGTCCAGCCGATTTCTTGTGCGGCTTTCGCAGGGTCGGCGTAGCACACGGCAATGTCGCCTGCACGGCGTGGTTTGATGGCGTAGGGGACGTGTTGTCCTGATGCTTGTTCAAATGCTTTGACAATGTCCAACACGGAATAGCCTGTGCCTGTGCCTAGGTTGTAAATGTGTACGCCTGCGGTTTTGGCTTTGGCATCCAATGCTTTCAAATGTCCGATGGCTAAATCCACCACATGAATGTAATCGCGTACACCTGTGCCGTCGTGGGTGTCGTAATCATCGCCAAAAACGGACAATTCTGTCAATTTGCCAGCCGCCACTTGGCAGACATAGGGCAAGAGGTTGTTAGGAATGCCATTGGGTTGTTCGCCGATTTTGCCGCTTTCGTGGGCGCCAATCGGGTTGAAATAGCGCAATAAAATCACGCTCCAATCCGAATGGGCATGTTGTAAATCCATCATCATGCGTTCCATCATGTGTTTGGATGTGCCGTAGGGGTTGGTGGTGGCACCTGTGGGGCTGTTTTCGGTAATCGGCACAATGGCAGGGTCGCCATAAACGGTGGCTGATGAACTGAAGACGATGCTGTGTACACCTGCTTTTTGCATTTCTTCCAATAAAATCAGGCTGCCTGAAACATTGTTGTCATAATAACGCAACGGTTGCGCTACACTTTCGCCCACCGCTTTGAGCGCGGCAAAATGAATCACGCTGTCAATATCATGCTTGGCGAAAATCGTTTGCAATAATGCGCGGTCGCGGATATCGCCTTGATAAAAAATTGGTGCTTGCTGCGTAATCTCTTCAATACGCTGCAACACTTTCGGCGATGAATTGGACAAATTATCCAAAATAATCGGCGTATGCCCTGCATTCAACAATTCCACTACGGTGTGCGAGCCAATAAAACCCGCACCGCCTGTAACCAAAATATTCATCGTCATCATTCCTTAAAATTAAAATAAAAAACATTTTAGGCAGCCTAAAATTTGACGGGAACGCGGCGTCTTGCCGCCGCACCCACGCTTAAAACCAGTGGCACGAAACCATTGGCTTTTCATCGCCCACTATTGCTTGGGCAACACACCATTAGGCAACAATTCCCACACCAAACCCTGATGTTTCATCTTACCAGCCGTTTGCCCAGCCTCATAGCCGTAGCCCCAGAAATAATCCACGCGCACCGCGCCTTTAATCGCGCTGCCCGTGTCTTGCGCCATAATCAAACGGTTGAGTGCCGTATTTTTGGTTGGATGAGTGGTGGAAACAAAAATCGGCGCACCCAAAGTAATATAACTTTTATCCACCGCCCCTGCAAATTCTGACGCCAACGGCACACCCAATGCTCCAATCGGGCCATCATTTTCGCCGCCTGTGCCTTGTTTAAAGAAAATATAGCTGGGGTTTTGTCCCAAAATTTCCGCTAATTGATGCGGATTTTTAGCCAAATACGCCTGAATATTTTGCGCCGATGCCTGCGCCAATGGCAAATAACCTCGTTCTGCCATATATTTACCAATGGAAACATACGGATAGTCATTTTTATCCGCATAACCCAAACGCAAATACTGCCCATTATCCAAACGCAAACGTCCAGAACCTTGAATATGCAAGAAAAATAATTCCACAGGATCGTTGGCATAACCCAAAATCGGGGCGTTGCCATCAATCGCGCCGCCGTTAATTTGATGGCGCGTGAAATAGGGGACAAATTCGCTGCCCACAAATCGCCCTTTTAATGCCGTGCTGCGTTCACTTAATGGAAATGCCGCTAAATTAGCCGTATGCGAACCCGATTCGCTAATCACACCACGATTGGCACCTGCTGGCGACACGCGCACCACGCCACCAAAAGTACGTTGTGCAGCCGTAATTGGAATGCTCACAAAATCATTGGGAACGCCATAAATGGGGAAACGCGCTTGCGGCGTTTGCGTTAAACTGCCGCCTAATACCGCTTCATAATAGCCCGTTACCAAACCTTGTGCTTTGCCATTTTGCGTTACTTGCCATGGGGTAAAATATTGTTCAAAAAAACTTTTGGCGGCGGCTGCGTCATTATCGTGAATCAAACGGGCTTTGTTGCAGACGGCTGACCATGTGGGTTGCGCTTGCAATTTATCGCAGCTCAAGCGAAACGCTTTCAGGCTGCCTGAAAACGGATTATTTTGCCAATTCGGTAATTGTTGATATGAAACCACCGTATAATTGGCATCGCCCACCGTATGCACATAGCCCACAGGTTGAGTGGCACCAATCGGGGGTTGAATGGTGCTGTCGGGTGTGGTGGCAACGGGTTTCGGATATTGATTGGTACACGCAGCGATGATGATGGCAACGCTGGCGAGTAAGGATAACTGTTTTAATTTCATGATGATTTTATCTCGGAATGGGGTTCAGTAGCTTTGGGGTATATATAACCTTTTTGAATTTCAGCAATCTAATTCCCTCTCCCTGTGGGAGAGGGTTAGGGAGAGGGAAATTTGCTTTACCTTATTTTTTAACAAACACCAAATCCCACACGCCATGTCCCAAACGTTTGCCACGCGCTTCAAATTTGGTTTCGGGGCGATAGTCGGGCGTAGGGGCGTAGTCAGTAGCCGTATTTTGCAATTCAGGGAAACTGCTTAATACTTCCAACATTTGCACCGCGTATTCCTCCCAATCGGTTGCCAAATGAATGTAACCACCTTGTTTTAATTTAGGAAGTAATTTTTGAACAAATGGAATTTGGATTAAACGGCGTTTATTATGGCGTTTTTTATGCCAAGGGTCGGGGAAAAAAATATGAATGCCATCTAAACTATTATCAGACAACATATTTTCTACCACTTCCACCGCGTCATGGCGCATCACTTTAATATTGTGAATGTCTTGTTCTGCCATTAATTTGCACAAATTGCCCACCCCAGGCCCATGCACATCAATGGCGATGAAATCCGTTTCAGGCAGCCTGCGAGCAATTTCCGCCGTTGCCACGCCCATACCAAACCCAATTTCCAACACTTTCGGATTGCTGCGTTCAAATTTTTGATTTAAATCAATTTGTTCAGTGGTATAATCCAAGCCAAATGCGTGCCAATGGTCGTCAATCGCTTTTTGTTGTGCGGCGGTCATGTGTCCTTGACGCAACACAAATGATTTGATGCTGCGATGATGTTGTTGAGCAGATTGTTCAGTTTCGTTTGTCATGTTTTTGTTCACAAAATCGGTTAAAATGGCGTGAATTATAGACGATAGCGCCAATAATTTGTAACAATCCTGTTATATCCTGTGATTTTCAGGCAGCCTGAAAACGAGTTTTCCCAAAATGAAAAAACAAACCAAATACTTCCCCTTTATCCAAATACAACGCCAGCGTTTCGCCCTACACTACGACAACGCCAGTACCGCCGCAGACTTACCCACCGAAAAACAATTTTACCAATGGATTTGGCACGCGCTAAAATCACATTACCGCCGCGCCGACATTGCCCTAATTTTATTAGACGAAGACGAAGCTCGCGCCTACAACCGCGACTATCGCGGCAAAGATTACGCCACCAACGTCCTCAGCTTTGCGCTCAACGAAGGCGATTTTATCCTGCCTGAAACCGATGACGTGTTGCGTGGCGATTTAATCATCTGCCCCCAAATTGTTGCCAAAGAAGCCGCCGAACAAGGCAAATCATTACACCACCATTTCGCCCATTTGGTCATTCACGGCACACTACATTTGATGGGATTTGACCACATTGAAGAAGACGAGGCAGAAGAAATGGAACAATTAGAAATTAACCTATTGGCACAATTAAATATTGCCAATCCCTATATTTAAAAACATTCGGTACGCGACCTAATTTTAAGTAACTGAATTTCATAAAATCGCGCTCTATCGCCGCACGTGCAACAGAGCGCGAACCCTAAAAATAACCACATTTTATTTAACCAACCCACCCAACAAAATATGGACAACGAATCCCCAAACTTTCTCAACAAACTACTCAACAAACTTGCCAACAGTCGCGCCCCCGAAAACACAGACGACTTGCGCCAACTGTTGCAACATGCCCACACCCAAAACATCATTGATGGCGACACCCTTACGCGCCTACAAAAAATCATCACATTCAATGACATGCAAGTACGCGATGTCATGATTAGCCGCGCCCAAATGCACGTCCTCAAAATGACTGACAACATGGAACGCATCATTGATTATGTGGTTGAAACCGCCCACTCACGCTTTCCCGTGATTGCCGAAGACAAAGACAACGTCATGGGCATACTCCACGCCAAAGACCTGCTCAAATGCGCCCTGAATCCTGAACATTTCAAACTAGAAAACATCCTACGCCCAGCCGTCTTTGTGCCAGAAGGCAAACCTTTGAATATCCTATTAAAAGAATTTCAAGAACAGCACCACCACATGGCGATTGTCGTGGACGAATACGGCGGCATTTCAGGACTGGTAACCTTTGAAGACCTCATAGAAGAAATCGTCGGCAAAATTGAAGATGAATTTGACGAAAACGAAGACGCAGACAACATCGTCCCCGTTTCTGCCGAACGCTGGCAAGTCAAAGCCCGTACCGATATTGATGATTTTAATCAATATTTTGAAACCGAATTTACCCGAGAAGAAGCCGATACCATTGGCGGATTAGTCATTCACGAATTAGGGCATCTGCCCGTGCGTGGCGAAAAAGTCATCCTTGCTGGTGTCCAATTTACTGTTGCCCGCGCCGACAACCGCCGACTGCACACCCTCATGGTTACCCGCATCAAAGAAGCACCCAAAGAAAACGAAAACTAAGCAATCAGGCTGCCTGAAAAACACCTCAAGCAGCCTGATTCCATTAAAAAACAATTACCTGATATTTGCCAGAACGCGGCGTCTTGCCGCCGCACCCACGCTAAAACCAGTGGCACGAAACAGCAAGCTGCCAATACAAAAAAGCACCTGAACCGAATGATTCAAGTGCTTTAGAAAACTGGTGGTCAGAGGCAGGATCGAACTGCCGACACACGGATTTTCAATCCGTTGCTCTACCGACTGAGCTATCCGACCA
>JBHARQ010000033.1:0-16757 GCA_041831015.1 Simonsiella sp.
ACTGGGTTGGTGGTTTATTTTAAAAATGCTCATATACTGAAAAAATGTCTGAAAACCTTCCCTCTCCCAAACCATCACAAAAATATGAGAACGCTATGAACCAAAGAAGAGTAGTTATCACAGGCTTGGGGCAAATTTCGCCCGTGGGCAACGATGTAGAAAGCGCGTGGCAAAACCTGCTGGCGGGCAAAAGCGGTATTGGAACGATTACGAAATTTGACGCGTCTGAATTAGCATGCCAAATTGCAGGCGAAGTCAAAGATTTTGACGTCAGCCAATACCTGCCACCCAAAGAAGCACGCCGCATGGATACCTTTATCCATTACGGCATTGCAGGCGCATTACAAGCGATTGCAGACGCCAAATTAGATGAATTTACAGAATTAGACAAAGACCGCGTGGGCGTGAACATCGGTTCAGGCGTGGGCGGTTTACCCCTGATTGAAGAAACCGTGCGTGGTGTGGTGGCAAATGGTGCGCGTAAAATCAACCCATTTTTCATCCCTGGCTGCCTGATTAACCTGATTTCAGGACACGTTACCATTTTGAAAGGCTATCGCGGACACAATTATGGCATCGTATCGGCTTGTGCATCAGGTACCCACGCGATTGGCGAATCCGCTCGTGCCATCAAATATGGCGAAGCCGATGTTATGATTGCAGGTGGTGCGGAAAGTGCCGTTTGCACGGTGGGCATTGGCGGTTTTGCCGCAATGAAAGCCTTGTCCACACGCAATGATGACCCAACCACCGCATCACGCCCTTGGGACAAAGGACGCGATGGCTTTGTAATGGGCGAAGGCGCAGGCGTTCTCGTATTAGAAGAATTGGAACACGCCAAACGTCGTGGCGCAAAAATTTATGCCGAATTAGTGGGTTTTGGTTCCAGCTCCGATGCTTACCATATTACCGCGCCGAATGCAGAAGGCCCCGCATTGGCATTATCACGCGCCATCAAAGACAGCGGTTTGCCATTAGAAGCCATTCAATATATCAACGCACATGGCACCTCCACCCCATTGGGCGACGCCAATGAAACCAATGCCACCAAAGCCGTATTTGGCGAACACGCCAAAAAACTGGTTGTGAGTTCCACCAAATCCATGACAGGACATTTATTGGGCGCGGCTGGCGGCGTGGAAGCGGTGTACAGCGTCTTGGCAATCCGCGACCAAATTGTCCCACCAACCATCAATTTGCACGACCAAGATTTTGAAGCAGGTTGCGATTTGGATTACTGCGCGAATGTGGCACGCAAATTGGAAATCAACGCCGTAGCGTCTAATTCATTTGGATTTGGCGGTACCAACGGCACATTGGTGTTTAAACGTTTTGAAGCGTAAATAACATTTTTTGATGATGCGTCATATTGGCAATAGGCTGATATGACGCATTTTTTATACATTGATTAGGGGTATTTAATTGACAGAACGCGGCGTCTTGCCGCCGCACCCACGCTTTTGGGGAAGTGGCGCGGAACGGTGCGTTCTTCGTAGGTACGGTTAGCGATAGCGTAACCGTACGAGTGTTTCTTTGAAATTTCAATGACATTCGTACGATTACGGCTTACGCCTAATCGTACCTACGCGAGCTACGGCTATTTCAGGCAGCCTGAAAGGACTACGCGTCCAGCGAAATCATCACTATGAAAAACGCGCCGTTCCGCGCCACTTCCCCAAAAGCGTGAGTGCGGCGGCAAGACGCCGCGTTTCTGTTTTAAAGGTAAGGTATGTTGTTTAAATAGGGCTGCGTTTGGCGGCGTACAGTAATCCGCCCCACATAAATATCAGCATCGCCGCAAAAAACAGTAATGACCACATGGGCAGTGATAACCCCATGATTTTTTGCACTTCGCCGCACACGCCTGTGCCGCGAATAATGGGTTCGTACCAATCAAATAGCGGCGCACCGCGTAAACGAAATGTCCATGGCGCACCGCAAGATGGCTGTTGGGTAATGGGTAGGCTTTGAATATACAGTTGTTTGGCTGCGATGTAGCCACCAAATCCTGCTGGCACGCTCAACAACACCGCCGCAAGATAACGCGCCCACGCCCACGCCACAGGCAGCAGCAAGCAGAGTAATGCCAATAATGTCATAACCATCATGGCAACACGTTGTTGGATACACATCACGCATGGATTCAAACCCAGCACATATTGGGCAAATAGAGATGAGATGCTGCCCAGCAATCCAATGATGAATATTAACCAGAGTATTTGGCGGTAATGGGTTAATTGTTGAAAGGTGGTAAAAATGGTCATTTTTGATTCCTAAATTGAAAATGGAACAGTAAGTATAAACCCAAATCCGCATCTATTAAACGGTCTTTTCCATTTCAGGCTGCCTGAAAAGTTGTTACAATTCATTACATCATAACAAACAACCAAACAGGTTAAACCATGAAATTACTCCCCGACACACGTCCTTATCCGACCGACCCCGTGAAAAATGAATTGCTGCTTTACGCTAATCAAATCGCCCACCAAAGCACAGGTAAAAGTCTGGCGATTGAACAATTACGCAGTAAGATTAATGAAATGTTGGCGCAAAATTTCTATCTTGGCTTATCGGTTGCCATGAGCATGGCGGCTGATGCGCCGACTTACATCGCGTTAATGGACGGATTGGACGATGTTTTACAAGCCAAAACCGATGATGAAGTACAATGGTTTGCCCTGCCTGTTGTCTTGGTAGCAGGCACAAAACAAGCCACCGAATTAAACACCAGCGCACCCACCGCCGAATTAGCCGCTTGTTTAGCCAATTACCCCACCACGCGCCCATTAAGCCGTGCTGAATGGTTGCCTCAACTGATTCGCGCTCAAGATTTTGCCGAAATCAAAGCCGATGAATGGTATGCCGCCAAACAAAACCTATCAGCTGCCCAACAATTCGCCGCAAAACTTCCCAATACCCCATTGCACATTCCAGCCGACCAATCGGTTCATGTCCTGTACGCTTTGGGTTACGGCGACCGCAGCATTCAGCCAGCCTTGGGGCAAGCCTTGCGCGATGCTGCCCTGCCACTCATGCAAGTTTGGCAAACGCATTTAACCAAACAAGGGCTGACCTTATTTGCCAACCCCTTATCAGCCAACACCCCACTCGCCGCATTAGCCGATGCCAACCACATGCGCCTACGCATGGCATTAGATGTATTTGCCGCCAATTCCATTCGCGCCATTCGCCTGCAAAGCCCACGCGTGGGCGTTGTCATGGCAGCGCAAGCAGGCGGCAAATTACAATTTGGCTTTGGCGCAGCAGAAGCCGCGTATGGGCTGCAACCCCAAGTGTTTACATGGCAACTCTCGCCACGCGAAAACATCGGCGTGGTGCAACAAAACTTTCTCGATTTGATGGTAGATTGCCAAGTGGAACACATTGTCCAGCTAGAAGAACCACTTGCCGATGGCGCAGAATTGCCTAGCTATCCCAACGCGCTCCAGCAAAAAGGCTTTAATCCCCTATTTCAGACAGACTAAAGCCTCATTTCAAAAACACAAGCGTGGTTGATTTGCCAGAACGCGGCGTCTTGCCGCCGCACCCACGCTTTTGAGTTGGTGGCGCGGAACGGCGCGTTCTTCGTAGATACGGTTTAGGTGGTTCGGAGAACCGACCTACGCGAGCTACGGAGCGCGAAACAAAACCGCGCCACTTCCCCAAAGCGTGGATGCGGCGGCAAGACGCCGCGTTCCCGAACCAATATCAGCACACCATTCATCACAAACTACAGTACACGACAAAATTTAAATCGTGCCACATGGAGCGGCGACGGCTCGTCGCCAATGATTGAATTTCATCAAAATGAAATGGGGGGTGTATTTGAAATATGGCGACGAGCCGTCGCCGCTCCATTTTTGTCGTGTACTGAAATCACACAACGAAAATTTTCGTCAATAAAATCTAGATTTTTCAACTTAACAAGCATAGAATGCAAAGGCGTTTTTTTGCATTCAGGCTGCCTGAAATCGTGTGGCTTGAAATTTCTCTCCATCAGAAAAATAGTTTAAGGAAACAATATCATGCGTGAATTTCCGATTTATAATTTCTCCGCAGGCCCTGCTGTTTTGCCTGAATCTGTGCTGCGTACCGCTCAAAGTGAAATGTTTGACTACAACGGCACGGGCTTTTCTGTGATGACCATGTCGCATCGTTCTGATGTGTTTGCCAGCATTTTGTATCATGCCGAACAAGATTTGCGTCAATTAATGGACATTCCAGATAATTATAAAGTCTTGTTTTTACAAGGCGGCGCGTCTGCTCAATTCAATCAGGTGGTGATGAATTTCGCCGATGGTTTCAAGCGCGTGGACAGCGTGGTAACGGGTAACTGGTCTGAAATCGCTCACTCGCAAATGGGTAAATTAACCGATTGCGAAATCCATTTGGCTGCCGATGGCAAACGTGATTATCAATATAAAAATTTGCCGCCTGTGTCTTCATGGGACATCAGCAAAGATTCTGCGTTTGTTCATTTCATCATCAATGAAACTGTGCATGGCTTGCAATACCGCGAAGTGCCAAAATTGGAAGACGGTATGCCACCTTTGATTTGCGATATGTCATCTGAAATTTTATCGCGTAAAATCAATGTGTCAGATTTTGGTGTGATTTACGCAGGCGCACAAAAAAATATCGGGCCATCAGGCGCAACCATTGTGATTATCCGCGAAGATTTGCTCGACCGCTGCTCCGACCGCATTCCTGACGTGTGGAACTACAAATCACACGTTCAACGTCAAGGGATGTACAACACACCAGCCACTTATCCAATTTACATTTCAGGTTTGGTGTTCCGTTGGTTGCAATCGCAAGGCGGCGTGGCACAAATGGAAACCATCAACACATTAAAAGCCAAAACGCTGTATTCGGCGATTGACGGTAGCGGCGGTTTCTACAAAAATGAAGTTCACCCAGGAGCGCGTTCGAAAATGAATGTGATTTTCTCAACGGGTAATGCGGAATTAGACGAATTGTTCGCGCAAGAATCTACTACACGCGGTTTGCAATTATTGCGTGGCTACAAATCGCTCGGCGGTATGCGCGCCAGCATTTACAACGCGATGCCGTTGCAAGGTGTGGAAGCATTGATTGATTTCATGAAAGAATTCCAAAAACGCTACGGTTAATCAGTCAAAATATTCAGGCTGCCTGAAAGTCTTAACGGACAAACATTCAGGCAGCTTTTTTATGTTTGGATTATTGAACGGGAACGCGGCGTCTTGCTCCCCACGCTTTTTGGGAGTGGCACGGAACGGCTTTTGGTGGATTTAAATGTGTGAGAAATTAATAATTTTCACATCGCCGTCATCAAATTTGGCTGTAATTTCTAATGTGCCGCCCATGGCTTCAATATGGCTGCGTAGCGTAGAGATGTACATATCGGTGCGTTTTTCCATTTTGGCGATGGCAGGTTGTTGCACATTCAACACTTCCGCCAGCATTTGCTGCGACAAACCACGCGCTTGACGCAATTCGTGTAGAGGCATTTCTTGAATATATTGCTGGGTTAATGCTTGGGCGCGTTGTTGTGCTGATTCGGGCATTTGGGCGCGTAGTGCGGAGAATTTTTTTGCCATGATATTATCCTTTGGTTGTATTTTGATTGAGTTCATCTAAATGCGTTTGAAACAAATCGTCAGCAATGGGAACGTGTATTTCATACCAGCGATTATTGCCTGTTTTGGTGCCACCAATCAGCAAAATGGCATGGCGAATGGGGTCAAATGCATACAAAACACGATACGGTTTGCCTTGATACTGAATCCGTAATTCGCGCATTTGTCCAAATTTTGAGCCTTGAATTTGGCTGCAATGTGGAAAACGTAGGCTTGTGCCATATTCTTCCAATAGTCCCACCGAAGCAGCAACGGAAACTTGCTCATCTTCGTCTAAATGATTCCACCACGATTCAAATTCATCGGTGTATTCCACTTCACAAGGCATGATGTTGCTTTCAGTAATTATTCCATATATGGAATATTAACACGATTGTGCCACGATAACAATGCACTGAAATCCAATAAGACATCGTATCTACGAAGAACACGCCGTTCCGTGCCACCACCCCAAAGCGTGGGTGCGGCGGCAAGACGCCGCGTTTCTGTTTATCTATTCGTAGCTGTTTTTCAGGCAGCCTTTTTTGCGTTTCGTGTGCTAAAAGGCTGCCTGAACGTGGTTTATACTGGGTTATTTGTGGTTTTGGGTTTGCGTTTACGCGGTTTGCGTTTTCGTTTTTTGGGGGCGGATTCGTTTTCCGCTAAAGGGGTGTTGTTTTGGGCTTGAACCATGTCGTGTCGTGTTTGTTCGTTGGCGTGTTGGAAGGTTGTCCACCAATCGGCTAGTGTTTGTGGCACTTCGCCAAATTCGGCGCGAATCAATAGGAAATCATACGCCGCCCGAAAACGGGTTTGCGACAGTAAACGAAATGGTCTGCCACCGCGCCGCGATTCAAAATGGGGTTGTAGCGACCAAATTTCACGCATGGTAATGGAATAACGTTGTGGGACGCCCCAGCCTTGCTCTAATTCGTCGCGCAATTCGCTAATCGCTGCAGACATCGCGGCAACAGAACCCATGCGTTGTTGTTTTGGTTGCCAACGAATGTTGATTTCATTCCAAAAAAGTGCCGCTAAAATAAAGCCCATGGACACGGATTTGCCTTGCTGCAATCGCCAATCGGTTTGTTGGAGTGATTTGCGAATCATGGCATTGTCATGATGTTGTAATGCCGTGAGCAGGGGGTGAATATCGGTCTGAATGCCCAAATGTTGAATTTGTTTCAGGCAGCTTTGTGCGTGTCCCGAGAATAAGATTTTCATTAATTCATCAAATAGGCGGGAAACGGGTTCGTTTTTCAATAAATGGGCATGAGCCGCAATCGGTTCTGCCGTGGCGTCATCAACGGTAAAACCGAGTTTGCCCGATAAACGGACGGCGCGGAGTATGCGTACGGGGTCTTCTTGGTAGCGTTCGCTTGGATTGCCAATCATCACTAATTTTTTGGCGTGAATATCGTCTAATCCACCATGAAAATCAATGATTTGATGGTTAATGATGTCGTAATATAAAGCGTTGCAGGTAAAATCGCGGCGGACGGCGTCTTGTTCTAATGTGCCGTAAGCGTTGTCTTTCATAATCCGACCATGCGCGTTTTGTCGTGCCACGCCGCTACGAAAGGTGCTGACTTCCACCGTTTCCGCGCCTGCCATCACATGCACAATCGGAAACCGTTTGCCGATAATCCGACTGCGGCGAAACAATGCCGTGACTTGTTCAGGCGTGGCATTGGTGGCGACGTCAAAATCTTTCGGCATCACGCCCAATAGCAAATCGCGCACCGCGCCACCGACCAAATAAGCCTCAAAGCCTTCTTTGGTTAATTTTTTAATCACACCTTCTGCGGCGGTGGCAGGAAGTGTGAGATGAAACGCATGTTGTTGATGTTGCAACGTGTTTTTGCGCTGACGTTTTTGTAACACGCTGCCGATGAATTTTTTTAACATAAATGGCTCTTTCAATGGTGTTGAATCATGAAAAGGCTGCCTGAAATCATCTTTGCCAAAGATTCTGGTTTGATGCTGATGATGAAAAAACCCTTGGCAAAGATTTCAGGCTGCCTGAAATACAAAAAACACTCGGTTTTATCATAAAAACCGAGTGTTTCTCATATTAAATCAGCTAGATAAAATTATCAACTTATTGTGCAGCAGCCGCTTTTTTCAAAATATCGTGTAATTGGTCTTTCAAAGCCAATTTATGCACTTTTAATTTGTGAATTTCATCAGTTGCTGTTTCAGCAGTTACTGGATTTTTTTCCAATTCCGCAATTTTTTCGTCTAATTCATTATGCTCATTAAACAAGCGAGTGAAATGTGCATCTTTACCTTTTAAAGAAGTAATCAATTCACGGTATTCTGGAAACATGGCAATGCCTTTCTATTTCAAGGTTTAAGAAAAGTTGTTTAATGTAATTGTAAATAAAAATGGCTAAATTAGCCAGCGTTTTTTCATTTGATAAATAAAGATGATGAGATGGACTTGCAGTTTAAATTAAAATGTTATACCATAACATTCTCTCGTTATGGTCAGGAAGAAAAAATGAAACCTAATTTGCATCCAGATAATTACCGTACTGTGCTTTTTTACGACAGTAGTGCGGAAACAGGTTGGTTGATTCGTTCATGTGCGCCCACCAATCAAACGCGTGAGTGGGAAGGGCAAGAGTACCCCGTATTTTATGTGGACACATCATCAGCATCGCATCCCGCTTATACAGGCAAACAGCGTGAACACAATAAAGAAGGTCGCGCTAGCCAATTCAATCAACGTTATGCCAGCATGATGTCGGCATTGAAAAAAGGGTCTTAACCATGCAAGTGTTATCATCATTAAAAGCGGCAAAAGTACGTCATCGTGATTGCCAAGTTGTCCGCCGTCGTGGCAAAGTGTATGTGATTTGTAAATCCAATCCGCGATTTAAAGCGCGTCAACGCTAACTCATTTAAGAATAAAAAGCAGCCTGAAATAAAACGATTATTTCAAGCTGCTTTTTTATATCAAAGTTATTCTTCGGGTTGTTCGCTGTCTGAATCATCTTCAGGTGTGCCGACAGTAATCAAATCGTCCAAACCTGCATGGCTGCGGATTTTTTGGTCAATTTCAGCAGCGATGGCAGGATTTTCTTTCAACCACACGCGCACATTGTCTTTGCCTTGACCGATTTTTGCGCCATTGTAACTAAACCATGCGCCTGATTTTTGAATCACATCGGCTTTCACACCCAAATCAATCAATTCACCTTCGTAGCTCACGCCTTCGCCGTATAAAATATCAAATTCGGCGGTGCGGAATGGCGGCGCTACCTTGTTTTTGATGACTTTCACTTTGGTTTCTTTACCGATGGGTTCTTCGCCGTCTTTGCCTTTGATTTGCGTGGTACCGCGAATGTCCAAGCGTACAGATGAGTAGAATTTCAACGCATTACCGCCTGTTGTCGTTTCAGGATTACCAAACATCACGCCAATTTTCATGCGAATTTGGTTGATGAATACCACCAAAGTATTGGTTTTTTTGATACTGCCTGTTAATTTACGCAAGGCTTGGCTCATCAAACGCGCTTGTAAACCCACATGGCTGTCGCCCATATCGCCTTCAATTTCCGCTTTGGGAACCAGTGCAGCCACCGAGTCAATCACCACCATATCCACCCCACCAGAGCGCACCAACATATCGCAAATTTCCAATGCTTGCTCGCCTGTATCGGGTTGAGATACCAGCAATTCTTCCACTTTCACGCCCAATTTACGCGCGTAAACAGGGTCAAACGCATTTTCCGCATCAATAAACGCACACGTACCGCCATTTTTCTGACATTGCGCGATGGTTTCCAAGCACAACGTGGTTTTACCTGACGATTCTGGCCCGAAAATTTCCACAATCCGACCACGTGGCAAACCACCCACACCCAACGCCAAATCCAAAGTCAATGAACCCGTTGAAATCACTTGCAAATTGTCTTCTTGGTGGCTGCCGTCCATTTTCATGACCGCGCCTTTACCAAAATTTTTCTCAATTTGGGCTAATGCGGCGGCAAGTGCTTGGCTTTTTTCGCTGTTTGAATTTTTGCTGCTAACGTTTTCTTTTTCTTTCTTTTCTGCCATGATGTTTACTCATTTTAAGGTTGAATGGAATGTGAATTTTAGCAGTTTTCAGGCAGCCTGTTTTATAATTTGCATGTTTTGAATTCTTAACAACAAAGGTTTGATCAAATGAAAAAATCGCAAGACGAATTAAAACGCCTTGCTGCCGAAAAAGCAGTCGAATTTGTGCCTGAAAATGAATACATTGGCATTGGTACAGGCAGCACGGTCAATTTCTTTATTGAGGCATTGGGGAGAAGTGGCAAACAAATCAAAGGCGCAGTCGCCACTTCACGCAAAAGCGCGGAATTGATGCAAGCATTCGGTATTCCTGAAATTCATCCCAATGAAGTTACGCGTTTGGCGGTGTATGTGGACGGCGCAGATGAGATTAACTCATTGTTACAAATGATTAAAGGCGGTGGCGGCGCACATTTGGGCGAAAAAATTGTGGCGCGATTGTCCGACCAATTTATTTGCATTGCTGATGAAAGTAAGTATGTGAAACGTTTGGGTAAATTTCCATTACCGATTGAAGTCATTCCGATGGCGCGTTCTATGGTGGCGCGACAATTAGTGAAATGGGGCGGCAATCCTGAATTACGCATCGGCTTTCAATCATTGAATCATAACGAAATTTTAGATGTAACAGGTTTTGATTTATCCAAACCGATGGAAATGGAAGACAAATTGAATACCATTTTGGGCGTGGTCGAAAACGGCATTTTCGCGCATGATGCGGCTGATTTGCTGATTTTAGCCAAACAAGATGGCATTGAATTGATTACCCCACATGTTTAATTTGCCTCTTTCAGGCAGCCTGAACATTTTAACAAGGACATAAAAATGACTCAATTATATGATTTCACTATGAATACAACGTCTGGCGTTGCCAAAAACTTGGGCGATTATCGCGGCAAAGTATTGCTGATTGTGAACACCGCCACACGCTGCGGTTTAACGCCACAATACGAAGAATTGCAAACCTTATACGCCAAATACCGCGACCAAGGCTTGGAAATCCTCGATTTCCCTTGCAACCAATTCCGCGAACAAGCCCCAGAAGACAGCGCGGAATACGCCCAAGTTTGCCAAATGAAATTTGGGACACAATTTACCATTTTTGAAAAAATTGACGTCAATGGCGAACACGCTCACCCACTTTACGTTTACCTGAAACAACAACAGCCCAAAGACCAAGGCGATTTTAAATTCAAAGACTTATTACTCAAATTAGCCTCTTTGGGCGAAAATCGCGCCGAGCAAGACATTCAATGGAATTTCACCAAATTTTTGGTTAATCAAAATGGCGATGTGATTGCCCGTTACGCGCCCAGCACCACGCCGTTGGAATTGGAAAGTGAAATTCAAGCGTTGTTAGCAGCATAAAATTTCAGGCTACCTTACAGTACACGACATTTTTTTAAATGCTGCCAGAAACAGTAGATATGCCGTCATTCCCGCGTAGGCGGGAATCAAAGTTAAATAAACACAAACTTTTGTTTAAAAATAAGTTTCTTTAATTCACAAATAGATTCCCGCCTACGCGGGAATGACGATGTTTTGATTTTGTCGTGTACTGAAAGGCTACCTGAATATTTGCCAGAACGCGGCGTCTTGCCGCCGCACCCACGCTTTTGGGAAGTGGCGCGAAACGCTGCGTTCTTCGTAGAACGATAGGTCGAATTTTTGAATCCGACCTACACGATTTCTATTTCATATTCATAACAAAAATACACTTATCCATTATCTCATGACATCACGGCAAAACACGAATAATCCCATTCATCGTACCTTGCCAATAGCTGCGGTCTACACCCACATTACCTGCTGTTTGCAAAGGGTCAGACAATAAACCAAAGCTAAAGAATGTAGAAGAACGTTTCTGCCCCGTTTCCCAATCAATGCTAACAAAATGATAACGGTCTAAAGCCGTTGCTTCATTAGAAGGTCCTGTGCGTTCAATCGTATAAATCAAATTATCAGCAGTCGATAATTTGGGCAACGCTGCCGAACGCAAAGAACTGTTCCATTTCGTAACACAACCATTACCATCAGGTTTCACATCAACTCGCGCCAAACCGCCAATAAAAGGGGCTTTTTCAGGAATCGATTTTCCTGCGCCATCAGGATATTTGGGATAAGGGTAACCATAAGTAGAGCTGGTTACAATCGCACGTCCAAAGGCAATAGAAGAATCTTCCGTACCCGAATTATTATGGCTAAATAAAGGCACTTTACAGATTTCACGCCCCGTATCATCATTTTTATAAACCAATAAATTCATCCGTTTTGCATTATCGGTAATGGTAACAAATTCATCATTGGTGGCATTGGTACCAAAAAATGTCGGGGTTGCGCCCGTTCCCCAGCTCAATTGCCCTGGTTTACGCGCCACGCCACGGTCATACGTTTTGCGCCATTTCACTTGAATTTTGCCATTTTCTTTGGCAAGTAAATAAAGGGCGTGTGTGGTGGTAATGGCAGCGCGATTACGCGATGCGGTTGAAAATGAATTGGCAACGGTTTCGCCATTGGCAATTTTGGTATAAATGATTTTTTTGGTTTTACGATTGGCAATGCCTACCACGCCATTTTGGGTAACAAACCAAATATCATCGGCTTCACTCCCTGGGTTAATGGCAACCACGCTATCGCAACCATATTGATTTTGACAATGTCCTAATACGGCGCGTCCCAGTTGAATGGTATGGAATGGGTTAATATGCAAACTCCATTTGCCATTTTGCTGCGTGGCTTTGACGCTGTTGAGCTTGTGATACGCATCAACAAAAATCACTTCATCGCGCTCATTGGCATACGCATACACACTCCCCAGCAAACTGGCAGAGCTGAGCATGGTATTTGCCAACACTTTACCATTGCGGTCTAATAAGGTTAATTTGGGATTTCGTGTGATGTAATCAACACACATTGCCATCACTTTGCCATCAGACAAAACCATTAAATTCGGGCAAGCCGCAGAAAGTGAAATCAGCTGTGGTGCTTTAGATGCACCTCTGGGCCCTGCCAGATGGGTGGTATCAGATGATAAGGTGTCGCCATGACTGGTTGCGCCCCCTGTTTTGCCCAGCCCCGAAAAAAAGGGAATCGGCGCGGCATGAGCGCAAGATAAGGCAGCACTCAATAATAATGTGGCGGTTAATTTTAATGAAGTGGGTGTTTGGATATTTTTCATATTTTTAGTTCCTTTGTTGTGAGTGAATTATCAATTAATCATTAGCCCCTATTCTCTTTTGATATTTTATTTAGGATTATGCAGCAATGCAATGTTGCACGACATCGGCTTCATATGTATGGGCGTTGGGGTCTTGGTTGGCAATGGCTTGGTTGAGTCGGTCTTGTGCTTGCTGGCATTGGTTGCGCCGTTCTTGTTCTGCGCTGGTGATTTCTTTTTTGGGAATTTGGATGATGTCTTGGGTGATTTGGGTGGTGTCGATTTCTATGGTTTCGGTTTCTATGGGTTTTGGGGTGCGCTCGCGTAAGGTGGGTTTGGTGTTGATGACTTTGGATAGTTTTTTGGTGCGTGGGTTGAAGATTTGGACGTTTTGTAAACGTAGCTGGGGCGGTGCATCGCTATAGGCACTTTTGTTGGCGACTTTCCACACGGTTACGGTTTCGGTGTGAGCATGGATGGGCAGCAATAGGCTGATGGCGATGATGAGTAATGTGGTTTTGTTTTTCATAATCATGGTTGCTTAAATTTATTGTGTGTAAATGGGAAACTGAAGCGATGGAAAACGCACCGTTCCGCACCGCACACCCAAAAGCGTGGGTGCGGCGGCAAGACGCCGCGTTCCCGTTCAATGAATGCTTTTTTATTTTAATGCCCAAATTTTGTCCGCCATTTGAATGGCTGTTTTGTCGTGCAACACGCCACGCCCAAACCAGATTAATCCTGTATCGCGCCGACACACGCGTTCTATTTGGATGTCGGTTTGCCATTGGGCGCACCATTGGGTTTGCCCCGACAGGGTGGCGTGGGGTTGATTTTGCCATTGGCTGTGGTAGGTTTGTAGCCAGCGTTGCCACAGGCGTGAACGTGTTTCGCCTGCGCTACGTGCCACGGGAATCAAGCCTTGCCCATTGGCATCACGGTAGCGAATCAGGCGCACGTCATTTAGGGTGGCATCTACGGGCGGCGGCGGGGTGCTGCTACAGGCGGCAAGTAAAATGGCTGCAATCAACGCCTGATATTTCATGATTGTCTGCCTAACAGCCACGCCACATAGTCGGCATCATCGGCGCGTGTGAGTTTGATGTTGCGGCTGTCGCCTTCTACGAGCATGGGGGCAATGCCCAAGCGTTCTATTGCGCTGGCTTCATCGGTAATTTGGTTGAAATCGGTATTTTGTAGGGCTTTTTGTAACAAGGCTGCCTGAAACAGTTGTGGCGTTTGTGCTTGCCACAAATCGGCGCGTGAGACGGTCTCGGCAATGACGGCTTGACCCGATTGTTGTCGCTTGAGCGTATCGGCAACGGGAATGGCAAGTATGCCGCCGTGTGGGTGTTGTCCTGCGGTGTCCAGTAATCGATTTAACGCGCTTTGTGGCAAGCAGCAACGCGCGGCATCATGCACCAACACGGCATCGCTTGGCTGAATGATGTGTTGTTGTAATAAGGTGTTGATGCCATTGACAACGGTTTCGGCGCGTGTTTTGCCGCCCACGCGGTAAATTTGCGCGTTGTCAGGCAGCTTGACGCAATCTTCCACCCACGCATCATCAGGCGACACGATAATGGCAATATGCGCCATCCGTCCATTTTGTTGAAAAATATCAACCGTATGCTGCAAAACGGTTTTGCCAGCCAACACGGTATATTGTTTCGGGCAATTCGCACCAAACCGACTGCCCACACCTGCTGCTGGAATTAAAGCGATGTAATTCATAGTCATGCTTTCATTATATTGATTTTAAACCATCTCATCTTCATCAGATTCATCATCTTCGGGTTCAGGTTCTGGCTCGGGTGGTGGGGCAATTTGAGCGGCATTGGCGCGATACAAACATTGACCACCCACCGCGTTATCCAAATCATTTAAAATCAATTCATGCGCTGCCAATTCATCGGCATCTGCCAAAATCACTTTCAGGCTGCCTGAATGTTTGAAATGTTCAATTTGTGCCGAAATCTGCTGATTCGATTCTACAGACTCATCGTCCAAATCCCCCATCAAACTAAACTGCCCGCGCGTCATCGCCAAATACACTTCGCCCAACAACTCGCAGTCAATCAACGCCCCGTGAAACACCCGTTTGCTTCTGTCCACACCCAAGCGGTTACACAACGCATCCAAACTATTCTTCTGCCCATGATAACGCTCTTTTGCCATTTCCAGCGTGTCAATAATGGTACAAACGCTTTCCACTTTGGGCAAACCCACACGCGCAAATTCCATATTCAAAAAGCCCACGTCAAATTTCGCATTGTGAATAATCAATTCCGCGCCTTGGATAAAATCAAAGATTTCCTGTGCCACTTGCGCGAAAACAGGTTTGTCCACCAGTTGGTCAAGCGTGATATTGTGAATGCGGCTGGCTTCTTCGGGAATATCGCGCTGCGGATGCACCAGCAAATGCAAATTATTGCCCGTCAGTTGGCGATTGACCATTTCCAAACCCGCAAATTCAATCAAACGGTCGGGATTATCAGGATGATTGGCATATAAACCAGTCGTTTCCGTATCCAAAATAATTTGACGTTTATACTTATCAGTAGCAAGAGACATGATGCGCTTTCAAGATTGATGCCATTTTCAGGCTGCCTGTAAAAAAATCAGCCACCTAAAAACCACATTCAAATAAAAAAACAATATTATAAAATCATTCACAAAACCCACACAACCGCCCTAGGGGCTGATGACATTTCGTTTTGTACCTTGATTTTGTCAGCAAAAACGACCAATTCAAGGCAAAAATGCGAATCAGGTGAACACCTGATGAGTATTTTTAACGCAGAAGTGGGCGATTTTTGATGCAAAAGCAAGTGCAAAATGAAATGTCATTAGCCCCTACTCCACCTGCACCAACACCCGCACACTACCCTTGGGCGTAGGCTCTTGCGAAAACCGCCAATTCGGATAAACCCGTTTCACAATCTCCGTAATATTCTGCTGCGGATATTCCGCCTGCAACGCCGCCAATGTCTCCCCATGCTGCTCACGCATTTTAGATAACACCAACGTCCACACCGCCCAACCATCTTCACGCACACACGCCGCATACACCTGCCAAAACGCCCGAGCCGCCGAAATCACCGCCAAATTCGCCCGATACCACTCCAACCCACGAATCATCGTATTCAGCCCCTGCACCGTTACCTCATTCAAACGCTGCACAATTTTCTGATTAAACGCCTCTGCCGCCACAAACTCATCGCGCAAACGCTGCACAATCTGCGCTTGCGGCTCATGCCCATAATATAATTCAAAATCATGTATCAAACGATTACGCGCTGCCACAATCTGTTCAAACTGCGCCGCCCATTCCGCCTCCTCGCTGGCGGCAAGTGGCGGAACGTGATACGACATATTCAACGTTTCCGCAGCAGGCGCGGTCGTATCGGGCATAATACCATCCTGTTTAGCCTCATCTAACTTATGCAACAAATTGCCCAACGTAATCTTATTCAACGACACCGCATTCTCACGCACATGAATATCCAACTGCTTGGCAAAATCCACCACAAACCCCTGACTGGTTTGCTTAATCAATTTCTTAATATTGCGCTCAATTTCCTGATATTTCAGCGTATTCAAACCCACTTGCAACGCAATTTGCTCAAAAACACGTTCAGTCATTTCAACCCTTTCAGCCAATCCTTCAGTACACGACAAAAATGGAGCGGCGACGGCTCGTCGCCATTTTTCAAATGCACCACCCATTTCATTTTGATGAAACTCAGTAAATTGGCGACGAGCCGTCGCCGCTCCATGTGGCACGATTTAAATTTTGTCATGTACTATAAAGCCAATCCCAAAACCACATTATTCCACATTTCCCACTCCAAAATAAAAAAATCCCATCATTACCAGAACGCGGCGTTGCGCCGCCGCACCCACGCTTTAGACAAGTGGCACGAAACCGTACG
>JBHARQ010000034.1:0-6422 GCA_041831015.1 Simonsiella sp.
CTATCAATTTGGAGCGGGAAACGAGTCTCGAACTCGCGACCTCAACCTTGGCAAGGTTGCGCTCTACCAACTGAGCTATTCCCGCATTTGATTAATTTGGTTTAAATTGTGGAGCGGGAAACGAGTCTCGAACTCGCGACCTCAACCTTGGCAAGGTTGCGCTCTACCAACTGAGCTATTCCCGCGTTTTTCTTTTCTGCTTTAGCAGCGAAGAAGTCGGCATTATAAAGTTTTGGTATTTTTTGTCAAGCATTGGTTGGAAAAATATAGGGGTTTATTTTGATGTTGTTTTGTTTTTTCAGGTAATTTTTATTTGTCACTGGTGTGTATATGGTGTTTTTTGCTGCAATGGTTTCGTGCCACTCATCTAAAGCGTGGGTGCGGCGGCAAGACGCCGCGTTCCCGTTTTCAAAAGGATTATTGGAATTCTTTCCACGCCATTTTGAGGTAGTAACACATTGACCAAATGGTTAAAATGGAGGCTACCAGCATCAGTAGGTTACCTAAAAATTGTAAATCCAGCCCCATGAGGTTTTTTTCGTTAATCAGGAGCATGATGATGGCAACCATTTGGGCGGCTGTTTTGAATTTGCCAATGCTGGCAACGGCAACGCTATTGCGTTTGCCCATTTGCGCCATCCATTCGCGTAACGCTGAAATGGTAATTTCGCGACTAATAATAATGATGGCATATAACGCAGGCGTGCGCTCTAATTCAACCAGTACAATCAGGGCAACGGCAACCATGAGTTTGTCGGCGATGGGGTCTAGAAAGGCTCCAAAATCGGAGGTTTGTTGCCATTTTCGCGCTAAATAGCCATCTAGCCAATCGGTTACGCCTGCAATGGTAAAGATAAGGGCTGCCGTCCAATTAATGATTTGGCTTTGAACCACGGTGTCGGGAAGGTACAGTACAAATGCAAAAATGGGAATAAGGGCAATGCGTAGCCATGTTAGCAAGATGGGAATGTTCCAAGTCATTATTTTGCTCCTGATTTTCAGGCTGCCTGAAAAATCGTGCAGGTTTTAATTAGGTAAATTTTTGTGAAATTATAATGTGCTTATTTGTTTTTTCCAGTTTTTTGTGAAACAGGCTGCCTGAAATGTTGTTTTCAGGCAGCCTGTTTTTTGAAACGTGATTTTGAATAATATTTTAATTCAAATAATTAATGGTGATGTCCGTGTGGGCCGTGTACATGTCCGTGTTGAATTTCTTCGGCGGTGGCTTCGCGTACGCCATCAACAGTAGCTTTGAAACGAATCACTAAACCTGCCAATGGGTGATTGCCATCTACCACCACTTTGCCGTCTGCAACGTCGGTGACGCGATAGACAATGACTTCGCCTGTTTCAGGGTCGTCCGCTTCAAACATCATGCCCACTTCTACTTCTACTGGAAAGACGCTGGCATCTTCCATGCGTACCAATTCTGGCTCTTGTTCGCCAAATGCGTCGTGTGGTTGTAAGGTAATATCAACAACATCGCCGACATTTTTTTCATGTAACGCTTCTTCTACCAATGGGAAAATGCCATCGTAGCCGCCATGTAAATAGGCGATTGGCTCAACGGTTTTGTCGATTAATTCATTGTTGCTGTCAAACATTTCATAATGTAATGTTACAACGCTGTTTTTTTGAATGCTCATTTGTGTGTCCTTGAACAGGATTGGGTAAAAGATTCAGTATAACACAAGCTGTCCAAAAAATTACGCTTGTTTTTGTATCAAAATAGCCACAACTCGGAATAATTTGGCAACATAAATGATGAATCAATCATATCATCAATATTTTTATACAAATAAAATCAATTGATTAAATATTTTCACGAAACGTCAATGCCTTGACTCCCTAAATTCAAATGTAAAAAAATCCACAAAACGCTTGCCAACAATTGCATAAATGATTAATTTCAGGCAGAATACGCGGTTTCCGAAAGTTCTTTATGTTGTCAATGTCAATGACACATAATTAACTAAATTTACTTCACATCCTACATTTTTTACAAGGTATTTAAAAATGAAAAAATCTCTGTTTGCTGCCGCATTCTTGTCTTTGTTCGTAGCTGCTTGTGGTCAACAACAAACACCTCCTCCAGCTGCGCCTGCTGCATCTGCACCTGCTGCTGAAGCATCTGCTCCTGCTGCTGAAGCGTCTGCACCTGCTGCAGCTTCTGAAGCAACTGCTGCTGCATCTGCGGCTGCTTCTGACGTAGCTGTTGCTGCTTCTGCTGCTTCTGCACAATAATTTTTAAGCTGAATCTAATCGTTTTGTAATACAAACTATTCGTATCACTTAATGTTTAAAAGCAAGCCATTTATTGTTTATCAATAAGTGGCTTGTTTTTTATTTCAGGCTGCCTGAATTTTATTTGTTAAGATATGTAAATTATTCTAGAATAACTTGTCTATTAGAATGTTTACTACTAGAATACGCCCTATCAAGTTTGGTTCAACAAAACTGCTTGATAGTTTCTCCTCTATTTCTCCTTTGTAAATAAACTTTGGCGCATACTCTCATCCAGTATGCGCGTTTTTTTATGTGTGATTTGAGGGGCTAATCCACTCATTTACGCGTATAATCTTGTCATTTTTTCAACAAGGAGTATTTCATGAGCCGTATTGCCCAAACCTTTGCCGCACTTGGCGAACGCAAAGCATTGATTCCTTATATTACTGTAGGCGACCCGAATGTTGAGACCACGCTGGCTTTGATGCACACTATGGCTGAACAAGGCGCGGATATTTTGGAATTGGGGGTGCCGTTTTCTGACCCAATGGCAGATGGGGCAGTGATTCAACGTGCGGTTGAACGTGCGCTGGCAAATCATGTGTCATTACGCGATGTTTTGGACGTGGTACGCCGTTTCCGTGAACGCAATCAATCCACGCCTGTGGTGTTGATGGGTTATTTAAATCCTGTGCATAAAATGGGTTATGAGGCTTTTGCACAGGCAGCAGCCGATGCTGGCGTGGATGGGGTTTTGACGGTGGATAGTCCGATTGAAACGATTGCGCCTTTGCAAGAAGCGTTGAAAACGCGTGGTGTGGATTGTATTTTTTTGATTGCACCAACCACTACGGAAAGCCGCGTTCAGGCGATTGCGGAACGTGCGAGCGGTTTTGTTTATTATGTGTCGTTGAAAGGGGTAACGGGTTCGGCGCAACTGGACACGGCGGCGGTGGCGGAAAAAATTGCGATGTTACGTCAGTATATTCAGATTCCGATTGGGGTGGGCTTTGGGATTAGTGATGCGGCGAGTGCGGCGCAAATTGGGGCGGTGGCAGATGCGGTGATTGTGGGCAGCCGTATTGTGCGTGAAATTGAGGCGAATGCAGGCAATGAAACGGTGAAAGTGGGTGAATTGGTTCGCGAGCTCAAAGCGGCAATTTGACGCCAACGGTTTCGTGCCACTGGTTTTAGCGTGGGTGCGGCGGCAAGACGCCGCGTTCACAGTTAAAATAACAGCATGAGTACATGAAACAAAATTAAGTGGTTAGTTTCAAGATTTGCGCTCTGTCGCCGCGCGGGCGACTTACTTTTTAAAAAAGTAAGCCAAATGATAGGAAGTTTAATCCATTTGCATAAAAAATACATTTCAGGCAGCCTGAACTATTTGTTTTATAGGTGAAATTTATTTTTTTGATGTATTTGGCTTACTTTTTTAAAAAGTAAGTCGCTGCGCGGCGACAGAGCGCAGGTGTTTTTATTTTTTAATGTGTTCTGATACCCATAAATTCAAATCTTGTTTATTTAGGGCGGCTGCCATTAAATCGGGAAATTTGTCGGGCGTACACGCAAACACGGGTACGCCGATGCTGGCAAGAAATTCGGCATGATGTTGGTCGTAATACGGTGCACCATCATCATTTAATGCTAATAATACAATTAGTTGAACACCTGAATTGACCAAATCCCACATTCGTTTACGCATGGAACGCGCATCGCCGCCTTCATATAAATCGGTTACCAACACCAGCGTGGTGTCGGTGGGTCGTGCAATTTGGGTTTGGCAATAGGCTAATGCGCGGTCAATGTCGGTACCACCGCCTAATTGTACGCCAAAGAGTAAATCAACGGGGTCGTCCATTTCATCGGTCAAATCGACGACTGCGGTGTCAAAAACCACCATTCGCGTGGTCAATGCTGGCAATGATGCCAATACGGAACCAAAAATTCCTGAATAAATCACGGATGTTCCCATTGAACCGCTTTGGTCAAGGCATAGAATCATGTCGCGCACGGCTTTGCGTTTGCGCCCAAAGCCAATGCGAACTTCGGGAATGACGGTTTGGTAATCGGGTTGGTAATTTTTCAGATTTTTGCGAATGGTGCTGTGCCAGTCAATTTCTTTGAAACGTGGATTGCGTGTTCGGGCAGCGCGATTGAGTGCGCCTTGCACGGCTTGTTGGGTGGGGGCGGTCAGTTTTTTGAGTAATTCGTCCACGACTTGCCGAACCACTTGTCTTGCCAATTCTTTGTTTTTTTCGGGAATGACGCGACTCAAGCTCATTAAAGTCGCCACCAGATGTACATCAGGCGTAACATTTGCCAGCATTTCTTTTTCAGTCAGCAATGCGGTTAAATTCAAGCGTTCTACCGCATCTTTTTGCATAACTTGCACAACCGATTGGGGGAAAAATTCGCGGATATCACCCAGCCACGCGCTGACTTTCGGGGCAGACGCGCCCAAACCGCCACGCCGATTGTGTTCTGCATCATATAAGGCGGATAGGGCTTTATCCATGCGAATTTGTTCGGCAGATAAGCAGGTGCTGCCACAGCTTTCATGGGCTGGCTCGCCTAAAATTAATCGCCAACGGCTTAATTGTTTGTTATCCATAGGGGTTTCCTTGTGCATTCATTTTCAGGCTGCCTGAAAACGAAATTCGGCATGTTTGGGCAATAAATTCACATCGCTTGGATTGTGAATGAAACTTTGCATAATTTGCTGAATTTTCTTATTATTTCGGGTATGACGAAAGATAAACCAGTCGGCAATCAAATCGGCTTGTTGTTCCATATTAAAATCGCTGAAATGTTCGCACACGCCCACGCGGTGTTCGTAAGCATAGCATTGATTGGCACGATAACCGCCTTTGGCAGTCAAAATCATGCCGTCCAACCAAAGGGTTAGCCCTAATTGAAATTGCCAAATATGCGCCATTTCGTGAATGAATAGGTGTTGTTTGCTTTGGTCGGCGGTGCTGAAATCGTCCACATACAACGCAGACGGAAAGTGCATCGTGCCAAATGGCGACATCGCCACGCTTTCATGTTGAAAAAAAGGAATCAATCGCCCTTTGTGAATGCGAATATTTTGATAATTCAAGCTGTTTTGGTAAACAGATTGCGCGAGTGTGATTTCGCCTGCGGTTAATTTGCGGTAGGTATTTTTGAACATATTTGGTTGGCATTGGAAAGATATGAATATTGAATTTTAGCGCAAAAAAGGCTGCCTGAATGGATTTTCAGGCAGCCTTTTTCATTAGGGGCTGATGACATTTCGTTTTGTACCTTGATTTTGTCAGCAAAAACGACCAATTCAAGGAAAAAATGCGAATCAGGTTGAACACCTGATGAGTATTTTTGACGCAGAAGTGGACGATTTTTGGTGCAAAAGCAAGTGCAAAATGAAATGTCATTAGCCCCTATGCAAAAGTCAGCGCGTCTTGTAATAATTTACCTGCCACATCTTTGGCAGATAAATTGGGTTCGCCAATCAAATTCCAGTCAATGCCCACAGTAGGGTCGTTCCACAACAGGGAATGTTCGGATTGTGGGTGGTAATAATCGGTGCATTTGTACACAAATTCGGTGTTGTCTTCCAATGTGTAAAAGCCGTGCGCGAAACCTTCGGGTACCCATAATTGGCGTTTGTTTTCGGCGGACAATACCGCGCCAAACCATTTGCCAAACGTGGGCGAAGAACGGCGCAAATCCACCGCCACATCAAACACGCTGCCTGCAACCACGCGCACCAATTTACCTTGCGTGTGTTCCATTTGATAATGCAAACCGCGTAAGACATTTTTGCTGGATTTGGAATGATTTTCTTGCACAAACGTGCGGTCGGCAACGTGTTCACGAAACCAGTTGTCGCGGAACGTTTCCATAAAAAAGCCGCGTTCATCGCCAAACACTTTGGGTTCTAATAATTTAACATCAGGAATGGTGGTTTCAATGATGTTCATTTTGGGGAATTCCTATGTGGATATTACAAAAAAATTAAACCAAATCAATCAATAAATTAATTTAATTTTAAAATACGATTCCAGTAGGGTTTTGTCGGATACAAGTATCCGACCTTGTATATTCAAAATCGAGTATCATAGCAATGAAACAGCTTATCTGTATCTCGTATCCGACCATGTGCAAAGTTTAAAGCCCGTTTCGTAGCTCAGAGAACAGATAAGCACCCATCA
>JBHARQ010000035.1:0-7824 GCA_041831015.1 Simonsiella sp.
AATCAAATCCGAACTGGGAAAATTAGCCTGCAAACGGATTCACGAACGCAAACAACAAGGCAATAGCAACACCAATCAAGAATGCCGCGTCAATCAAACCAGCAATCAAGAACAATTTGGTTTGCAAAGGACCAATCAATTCTGGTTGACGTGCAGAAGATTCCAAGTATTTAGAACCTACCATTGCGATGCCGATAGAAGCACCCAATGCACCCAATGCAACGATTAAGCCACATGCAATAGCAATCAAACCCATGTTAAAACTCCTTAAGAGATAGTGTGGAAGAAAAAAGGGAAAGTTAATTTTATAATCAATCTTATCAGCCTATTTTTTTCAGGCTGCCTGAATTTTATAAACTGATAAGATGTATTATTCGGTTGTATTAGTGGTGGTCGTGAGCTTGACCAATATATACAAATGCCAATGCCATAAAGATGAAGGCTTGCAATGTAATAATCAAAATATGGAAAATCGCCCAAGCAGAACCTGCAATCACATGGAAGATAACCAAGAATGGGTCAATCAAACCCAAGCTGCCTGAAACGGCAACGCCACCACCTAATAATGCAATCAGTAAGAATACCAATTCGCCTGCATACATATTACCAAACAGTCGCATACCGTGTGAAACGGTTTTAGACAAGAATTCCAAAATGTTTAATGCAAAATTGATTGGGAATAACCATGGTCCAAATGGTGCAGTCAATAATTCTTTTACCCAGCCCCAACCGCCTTTGATTTTAACGCTGTAATAGATACAGAACAGTAATACGCCAATCGCTAATGCCAATGATGTATTCAAATCAGCCGTTGGTACCACACGCATTAATGCATGGTGTTCACCTGTCATCCCTTGCCAAATCATGGGAATCAAATCAACAGGTAATAAGTCCATGGCATTCATCAGGAAAATCCATACAAATAATGCCAAACCTAATGGTGCAACTACTTTGCGTGATTCTTCGTTATGAATGATGCTTTTACACATATCATCCACAAATTCAAATAAAATTTCTACGGCTGCCTGAAAACGGTTAGGCACACCAGCAGTCGCTGTTTTTGCAGCATTGTATAGGAAATAGCTTCCTAAAACTGCTAACAGGATACCAAAAAATATTGCATCTAAATTTACATAAGAGAAATCGGCAATATTTTTTAAGCCTTGCCCTTGCGTTACATCCACCACGCTGGTCAAACTTTGCAAATGGTGTTTGATGTATTCTGCTGCTGGATTCGTTGCTTCACTTGCTGCCATAACGATAAACCTTCAAAAATAATAGAAAAACCAAATGACTCACGACCAATAATCCGATAAAAAAGGATAAAAAGTGGACGTTCGGATAAATGAAGAAAGTGCTTATTAATAAGATAAGCGACAATAATATTTTTAAACTTTCTGAACCGATAAATGCAGCACCTGCCAAAGCAGGGTACGGCTTCAAAATTTTTAAAAATAATATGGAAACTAATGTGGGAAGGGCGTAAGACATGCCACCTAAAGCCAACGAAATCGCATAATTTGCACCGCCTACCCAATACGCTGAAATTGATAAAATCGCAATCAGTATCCATTGTGCAATCGCTAATTTCGCCATGTGTCATGCCCGTGTGTAACTGTGTGAAATAATAATAAAGCTGCCTGAATTAGTCAAGGATTTTGTTAAAATCTGTGAAAAAAGACAATGTTAGTCTGCAAACTTTAACATGCTTTTGAGTTTAATTACAGTGGGTTTCATTGTACCTGACTAAAATCGGCATTTCTAGCCTTTTTTCGTCTTTGAAATCTGATGATTAGGAAATGTGTTTTTTTCAGGCTGCCTGAAAGGATTTTTTCGCCTGATTATTTTATGTTAGAATTTTGCGTTTTTTCAGATTTTAATTTAAAGGAATCAATATGGCTGGACACAGTAAGTGGGCAAATATTCAACATAAAAAAGCGCGTGTTGATGCCCAACGCGGTAAAATTTTCACCAAATTAATCAAAGAAATCACAGTAGCTGCCAAACAAGGCGGTGGCGACCCTGCGTCTAATCCACGTTTGCGCTTGGCAATGGACAAAGCGTGGGATGCGAATATGCCTAAAGATAATGTGCAACGTGCGATTGATAAAGGCACGGGCAATTTGGAAGGCGTTGATTATGTTGAACTTCGCTATGAAGGCTACGGCATCGGCGGCGCGGCTTTGATGGTGGATTGCATGACGGATAATAAAACGCGTACTGTTGCAGATGTGCGACATGCTTTCACGAAAAACGGTGGCAATTTGGGTACAGACGGCTGTGTGGCGTTCAATTTCGTGCATCAAGGTTATTTGGTTTTCACAGATGCTGATGAAGATAAATTGATGGAAGCGGCTTTGGAAGCAGGCGCGGAAGATGTGATTGTGGACGATGAAGGCATTATTGAAGTGATTACCGCACCTGCGGATTGGGCAACGGTTAAATCAGCTTTGGAAACAGCAGGTTTCACATCTCAAGACGGCGATGTAACGATGCGCGCGCAAAATGAAACGGTTTTGACAGGCGACGATGCGGTTAAAATGCAGAAATTATTGGACGCATTGGAAAGTTTGGACGATGTGCAAAATGTGTACACATCTGCTGTTTTGCATTTTGAATAATGTTGTTTAATTAATTCATTAAAATCAATCAGGCTGCCTGAAATCCATTTGATTTTCAGGTAGCCTGATTGATTTTTTGCTTTAAATTACTTTGATTTTGCTTCTAATTGCGCGGCATACGCTGCCAAATCAGCAATCGGACGTGTTGCCACACCACTTTCCGCTGCCGCTTTTGCCACAGCAGGCGCAATGCGTGAAATCAAACGTGGGTCAAATGGAGTTGGAATCAAATATTCTGCACCAAATGCCAGCTCACTATTGCCATACGCCGCACGGACTTCAGCGGTAACCTCTTCTGTCGCCAAATCAGCAATCGCATGAACGGTTGCCAATTTCATGGCTTCATTAATTTCAGTTGCGCCACAATCCAACGCGCCACGGAAAATAAATGGGAAACACAATACATTGTTAATTTGATTTGGGAAATCTGAACGACCTGTACCAATAATCACATCGCTACGCGCCGCTTTCGCAACAGGTGGTAAAATTTCAGGATTCGGATTTGCCATTGCAAATACCAATGGCTTATCCGCCATCGTATTCAACATTTCCGCACTCAACACATTCGCACCCGACAAGCCCAAGAAAATATCTTTGCCCACCACCGCATCGGCTAATGTGCGCTGACCGTTATCAGCAATCGCATAATGCACTTTGCTGGCGTCCATGCGGTCGCGGTCTTCGCGGGTTTGGTAAATCACGCCTTTGGAATCGCACATGGTAACGTTTTCACGTTTCAAGCCCAATTCTACCAACAAATTCACACACGCAATCGCCGCCGCGCCCGCGCCTGAACACACCAATTTCACTTCTTCAATTTTCTTGCCTACCAAACGCAAGCCATTCAAAGCCGCCGCCGCCGTAATAATCGCCGTGCCGTGTTGGTCGTCATGGAATACGGGAATATTGCAACGTTCACGCAATTTTTGTTCAATATAGAAACATTCAGGCGCTTTAATGTCTTCCAAATTGATGCCGCCAAAAGTAGGCTCTAACGCCGCGATGATGTCCACTAATTTGTCAGGGTCGTTTTCATTGATTTCAATGTCAAATACGTTGATGCCTGCAAATTTGTTAAACAAAACGCCTTTGCCTTCCATCACAGGTTTGCTGGCAAGTGCGCCAATATTACCCAAACCCAATACGGCTGTACCATTAGAAATCACGGCAACCAAATTACCTTTTGCGGTATAACGATACGCATCTTGCGGATTTTTTTTCAATTTCTAAACATGGCTCTGCTACCCCTGGGGAATATGCCAATGCCAAATCTTGCTGCGTTGCCAATGGTTTCGTAGGTACAACGCTGATTTTGCCCGCTACGGGAAATTCGTGAAAATCCAATGCTTGTTGTTTTAAATGACTCATATCTGAAATTTCTCTGAAATGATGAACGAAAAGTTAATTATTTTACGCCTATTTCAGGCAGCCTGAAAGCAATTTCTTACATCAAATTACATTTTGAGCTATTTGAAATACCAGAGTCATTAATAAAATTAATGAAAAATGATTTTTTGATTTAGCGCAAAAAAATTTACCTGTTTTGCTTTATACTTTCATTTCCTTAAAAATGATAAGGACTTTTCAGGTAGCCTGAAAAAATAATCAAATAAAACAAAGGAACACCAAACCATGAAAACACAACTCACATTCATTGCAACCCTATTATTAGCTTTAACCGCTTGTAAACCCAATCCACCTGCCGATGCGCCATCTGCTGCATCAGGTGCAGCGTCTGGTGCAGCTAGCGCAACGGCGACCGCCGCTCCTGCCAGCGCAGAAGATGCCGACTTGCTCAAACAAGCACAAGCCGTTTTCAAACCACTGCCTAGCTTGGAAGAAACCAAAAAAACATACACATACACCGATGAACAAGTTAAATTAGGTCAAATGCTGTGGTATGAACCACGCCTATCATTGGCAAATGACATCAGCTGTAACACCTGCCACGGCTTGGAAACACACGGCGTTGATGCTCGCAACACCCCAACCAGCGAAGGTCATAACAAACAATTTGGCGCACGCAACTCCCCTACTTCGCTGAACGCATTCTTGCTGGGTTCACAATTCTGGGACGGTCGCGCCAAAACCGTAGAAGAACAAGCCAAAGGCCCCGTACTCAACCCCGTAGAAATGGCAATGCCTGATGCGGCTGCCGTTGAGAAAAAAATCGGCGCGATTCAAGGCTATGCCGATGCGTTTAAAACCGCTTATGCCGACAAAGGCGGTCAAGTTACATTTGACAACATCGCCCATGCCATCGGCGCATTTGAACGCACCTTGCTCACACCAAGCAAATGGGACAACTACTTAAACGGCGATGTCAATGCCCTGAATGAACAAGAAAAACGCGGCGTCAAAGCCTTTATTGGCAACGGCTGCGTGGCGTGTCATACAGGCGTAAATTTGACCAACGACACCTTCCAAAAATTCGGTTTAGTCAAAGGCCCTTACTGGGATTTCATTGACAGCAAAGCACCACATGACGAAGGCTTGTTTGAAGTAACCAAAAAAGACGAAGACAAATACTTCTTCCGCGTGCCACCATTGCGTAATATCGCCAAAACCGCGCCCTACTTCCACAACGGCAGCGTGAAAGACTTGCCAACCGCCGTGAGCGTGATGGGCGAAACCCAATTAGGCAAAACCCTGTCTAAACAAGATGTTGATGACATCGTGGCATTCCTGACCGCCACCACAGGCGAAGTCCCAGCTCACGCATTGGTGAAACCAGAATTGCCAAAATAATCATCATTAAGCTGAAATTAAAAAACTAAAAACAGACTGCCTGAAAAGTGGAATTCCCTTTCAGGCAGCCTGTTTTTGAACAGGAACGCGGCGTCTTGCCGCCGCACCCACGCTGTCTTCGTAGTGATGATGGTGGTACTTTGGCGGTTTTGCGCTCTGTCGCCGCGCAGGCGACTTACTTTTTAAAAAAGTAAGCCAAATAATATGAAATCAAATAGCGTACTAAGTCGGATTCTTGAATCCGACATTTTCGTCAAATCAAAGGATTGTGTCGGATACAAGTATCCAACCGACCGTTCTATGAAAAACGCGCCGTTCCGTGCCACTAGCCTAAAAGCGTGGGTGCGGCGGGGCAACGCCGCGTTCTGACAAATTACACCGTTTGCGAATAAGTAGCGCGGGTTTCTTTGTGGCGCAAATAGTAGTCAAAAATCATGGCAATATTGCGAATCACAAACCGACCTTTGGGCGTCACTTTCAGGCTGCCTGAAACCGCATTCCACTCAATCAAACCCAAATTTGCCATTTTGTCCAATTCGGGGAATTCTTCGGCAAAATAAATCGCAAAATCCACACCATAATCCGACAATTCCAACGCAAAACGACACATCAAATCTTGAATAATTTGACGGCGCAACACGTCATCATCATTCAATTCAAAACCGCGCATAATCGGCAATTTGTTCGCGTCCAAATCGGCATAATAATCGTCCAAATTGCGTTGATTTTGGCTGTATGTGTTGCCAATTTTGCCAATACTGGACACGCCAATCGCCACCAAATCGCAATCGGCATAAGTGGAATAACCCTGAAAATTACGCTGCAAACGCCCTTCTTTCAAGGCAATGGCTAATTCGTCTTCGGGTTTGGCGAAATGGTCCATGCCAATGAAAACGTAGCCTTTTTCGTCCAACAAATGCACCGCGTATTGCAAAATATCCAATTTTTCTTCGCTGGACGGCACGGCATTCGTATCAATGCGGCGTTGCGGCTTGAAAATATGCGGCAAATGCGCGTAGTGATACAACGCCAAACGGTCAGGATTGAGCGACAACACGGTGTCTAAAGTCGGCTTAATGCTTTCCACCGATTGATGTGGCAAGCCATAAATCAAATCCACGCTAATGGATTTGAAACCTGCTTCACGCGCTGCGTCAATGACGTTTTTGGTTTCTTCTACGGTTTGAATGCGATTGACGGCAGCCTGTACTTTCGGGTCAAAATCTTGAATGCCGACACTCATGCGGTTGAAACCGAGTTGCGCCAATTTGAACACGCTTTCGCGGCTGACTTTGCGCGGGTCAATTTCAATAGAATATTCGCCATCGGGCAGCAATTCAAAGTGTTCGCGTATCATGGTAAACACGCGTTCTAATTGTTCATCGCTTAAAAATGTGGGTGTGCCACCGCCGAAATGCAGTTGGGCTAATGGGTGTTTGCCGTGCAAATGGGGTTTGAGCAACGCCATTTCTTTTTCTAAATAAGTTAGGTATTCATCAGCTTTGCTGGTGTCTTTGGTGATGACTTTGTTGCAGCCACAGTAGTAGCAAATCACGTTGCAAAACGGAATATGCACATACAGAGAAACGGGTTGGTCGTTGCCATTGAGTACCAAATTGAGCGTATTTTCGTATTCAGGCTGCCTGAAACCATCGTGGAAACGGTCGGCGGTGGGATAAGATGTGTAGCGAGGGCCGCTGGCTGGAAGACTGGCAATCAGTTCGCGGTCAAACACGAATTCTTGCGTAGGGGTGATGGTAATGGTGTTCATATAAATTTTTTATGCTGTTTAATAAAACAATATTATAGACAACTTATCGCCATGATTCAGGCAAAATTTGTTAGAATATACCCACATTTTTCAAATGGGCTTTGATTAAAATCAAATAATAGTTCATTTTCAACAAGTTATACCGTAAAGGATTGTATATGCAGAAATCTTTTCCACACAGCAAAAATCAATGCTCCAGTTGTTCGCTGAAAGAGATTTGTCTGCCTGTTGGTTTGCAATCCAGTGATTTTGATAAACTCAATGCTGTCATCAAACAAAGTCGTCGCTTGAAAAAAGGCGAATATTTGTTTCATGTAGGCGAGCCGTTTCAGTCATTGTATGCCATTCGCACAGGCTTTTTTAAAACATCGGTCAATACACACGATGGGCGCGACCAAGTAACGGGTTTTTTCATGTCGGGCGAATTGATGGGCATGAACGGCATCAGCAGTGGCATTTATACCAATGATGCGGTGGCATTGGAAGACAGTGAAGTGTGTGAATTGCCTTTTGAGATTATGGATGATTTGGGTAAATTATTACCTTCATTAAATGCGCATTTTTTCCGTTTGCTCAGCCGTGAAATTGTGCGTAATCAGAATGTGATGTTATTGTTGGGTAATATGCGCGCGGAAGAGCGTTTGGCATCGTTTTTGGTGAATTTGTCGCAACGTTTGGCGGCGC
>JBHARQ010000036.1:0-10900 GCA_041831015.1 Simonsiella sp.
GTATTGATAATACTATTTTAGTAAACATGACCTTCAATGAGAATAATTGTAAATTATTTATAGATATAAAGTGGAATAATTCATATTCTAATTGTACTTCCTTAATTTAAACCCGCGTTTTTGTTATAAAACAAAGCAAGCGTAGGATGGGTGCTTGCCCCCACGCCTTATTTCAACTACTTGCATTTAAAAACATTTTTCAGCTCGCGTAGATACAATTGAGCACAAGCCGTAATCGTAAAAATGTTATTAGTAAACATGAGTCAGATTCTTGAATCCAATATTTGCAGCATCATCAACAAATGGTCGGATACCCGTATTTGACCGATTTTCAGGCAGCCTGATTTACATTTCAGGCTGCCTGAAAACCATTTTCCCCGTTGATTTCGCAGATATGATACGCTTTTTGTAATTTACCATTGCCGCATTCATGTTTTATTGGGAGAACTGGAAAGGGTGTGTTACAATTTTTCCCTATTTGTTCGTCATATTAGCATCATAAATTTTATATAAAATTAATTATGAATAAATTGGTTTGAAAACAAAAAAAATCTGTTCACATCGCCATCTATGTTTCAGAGGGAAATAACCATGCTTTACACCAATCCAGAAGATTATATTCCTTATACTTTGCGAACTGAAGTGAATCAAATTGACCCTCGTTTAGATGTATTTTGGCAAGATCAATTATTAGATTTATTTAAAAAAATCAGCGCACAAGACCGAAAAAATATCGCAAAACAAATTTTAATTCCCAAAAAAATATTTTGGAACAGCACACACAAACGCTTTGAATATCGCCCAGATGAAATCCCATCGTTAGAGCAAGCCATTGAGCAAATTCCTGCTAATGGACGCCGTTTAAAAGCATTTGCTTCTAAATTAAATCACTATTTAAATATGTTAAAAACATATGATAATGTGATTAAAATTTCAGAATTATTAGAAAATTTGATTGGGCAAATTCAAAAATTAGATGTAGAAGACAGCGTGGCATTGCAAAGAGCCAAACAGCGTATCTTGACCGAATTTATTTATGAAGTAGCAGAGATTATTCGCAGCAAAAAAGAATTGGTCGTGCCACCCAATGCGCGTGGATTAAATACCCCCATTCTCAAAACATTGATAAATGAAGTATATCTTAAAAATCAATTACTTGGTTTTTATTTTAAAACATTGCGTAATCGACAATTGGCAGAAATGCCTGATAAATTGATTAATACTTTTTTGCGTAAAGAACAAAAAATTCGCCAATTGGAAGTGGTCAAAGCATCTAAATATTTATTTGCCATTGCCCCCACCATTGAATATTCAGTTAATCCATTTACCATTCGCCGTTTTTTATTAGAAGAACGGTTGTTTTCAGGAACGGGTTTATTATTCAATGGCGTTGCCGTCAATACCGCGTTATTAGCCAATGCCAATCCGCAGTATATCCAAAATTTCCAAAAGCAAATTAGTTGCATTATTAGCATTGAAACCACCATTAGTCGGCAAGTAATTGATTTTTATAATCAAGTAGAGCAATATCATGATGAAGTATTAATGCCGTTGTTATTTAAACCATTTTTATCCAGTCAAGACATTCATAGCGTGGTAACACAGCGTGTACAGCAATATGAAGTACAATTGACTCAATACATTTTAGAGCCTTTGAAATATGCTTTAACACAATTGGTAGGAAATAGTGATGAAAGCGAATATTTATATGTCGGAATGCGTCAATTATTTGGTACGATAATACAAGTTTTCAAAGATTTTCAGATGCAGCCTGCTGTATTGGGACATGAAAATGCCAATATGTTATTGTCCAAATTAATCGCATATGCCACCTTTTTGGAAAAACGCCGTTACGATGTTTATGTTTATCAATCAGAAATCGATTGGGAAAAACAACACGCAGAGGCGCAAATTGCATTGGATAAAGTACGCGAATTGGTGAATAGCACCATTCAGCATTATTCAGAGCAAATCGAACAAGTGGAAGCGCAGCAACAATTGTATGATGAACCTGAAACTTTGGTGGATAAATTGCTGAAACGCAAGCATAAACAGCAAGAAACAATATTGGAATTGAAAAAGAAAGCACGAAAAATGGCTTGGGAAGTGCATCAAAAGATTTTTTATTTACCAAGAGATTTTAAAGAAAAAATTGTGCATTTGGAATTTGATTCTACATTGACCATTACCGATGAAACCCAGCGTAATTATGCGTTTCCAGCAGGATATAATGGCATCACGCGCTTACCAATTTTAATTACTTTGCCAGAAAGTAGATTGGATTTTGATTTAATTAAATTTTCTAAAAAATTAGACATTTGGTTAGAGGAGCAATGATTTAGCCCCTAATCATCAAAGCAAATCGATTTTCTTGTGAAAAACAAGCGCATTGTGCTAAAATTTACACTTGTTTACCCAAACATTAAAACACACGTTTTCACGACACAGTTGTCGGTTCAATTTTTCCAAAAACGTGTGATTTCATAAACCTTTATAGGAGCATTATCATCGCACAGCAAGAACGCGAAGCACGAATTAACGGCGAAATTACCGCCAAAGAAGTGCGTTTAATCAGTGGAGACGGCGAACAACTCGGCGTTGTGTCGTTAAAAGAAGCCTTGGCTATGGCAGAAGAGCAAGACGTTGATTTGGTGGAAATTTCCCCTACCGCCAAACCACCCGTTTGCAAACTGATGGACTTTGGTAAATACAAATACGAACAGTCCAAAAAACGCGACGAAGCCAAGAAAAAACAAAAACAAGTCCAAATCAAGGAAATCAAATTCCGCCCTGGTACGGACGATGGCGACTACAACATCAAAATGCGCAAAATCCGCGAATTTTTGACCGATGGCGACAAGGTGAAAATCACTTTGCGTTTCCGTGGTCGCGAAATGGCGCACCAAGAATTGGGCGCACAATTATTAGAGCGCATCAAAAATGAATTGGCAGAAGACGGTCAAGTGGAGCAATTCCCAAAAATGGAAGGTCGTCAAATGGTCATGATGGTTGCGCCAAAGAAAAAATAATAGTATAATTTCGCGCTTTCCTGATAAAACGCTGCGTCAGGAAAGCGTTGTTTTGTAGCAGCGAAAAACCGTGGTTTCGGGTTTTAAGTATTGCTTGTCAATCTCCCGATACCTTATCTAAAAAACATTGGAGTTTTCCCATGCCTAAAATGAAAACCAAGTCTAGCGCGAAAAAACGCTTTAAAGTCTTGGGCAACGGTGGTGTGAAACGCGCTCATGCGTTCAAACGCCACATCTTGACCAAAAAAACCACGAAAAACAAACGCCAATTGCGCGGCACTTCTATGGTGAACGAACGCGATTTGGCTTCTGTTGCTAAAATGTTGCCCTACGCTTAAAGGAGTTAGATTATGCCACGCGTAAAACGCGGTGTTACCGCACGTGCTCGTCACAAAAAAGTGATTGCGTTAGCTAAAGGCTACCGCGGTCGTCGTAAAAATGTCTACCGCATTGCTAAACAAGCGGTGATGAAAGCTGGTCAATACGCATACCGTGACCGCCGTCAACGTAAACGTCAATTCCGTCAATTGTGGATTACTCGTATCAATGCTGGTGCGCGTCAGCACGGCTTGTCTTACAGCAAATTCATGAACGGTTTGAAACGTGCAGCCATTGCATTAGACCGTAAAGTATTGGCTGATTTGGCTGTATTTGACAAAGCAGCATTCGCTCAATTGGTTGAAAAAGCAAAAGCAGCTTTGGCTTAATTTGAGTTTTAGTTGAAATAAAAAGAGAGACTATCTTTCGGGATAGTCTCTTTTTTTGTTTTTTTGAAGCGGTTTTCGGTTTAATGAACCACTCACCATCACTACGAGCGCAGCGTGGGTGCGGCGGCAAGACGCCGCGTTCTGGCAAATATTCAGGCAGCCTTTCGGGAAAGGTGGTGTATGACGGGGCTGCCTGAAATGGTTTATTTGATTAATTTGCCATTTTGAAAGGTTTGTTGTTGCATGATTGTGCCATTGATGGCATAGACGGTTAATGTGCCGTTGGCTGGTGTGGCGCGGAAGGTGTGGAGTTGGTCGCGGTTGAGTTGCATGGGGTCGGTGCGTTTGGTGCCGCCCATTTCGTAGAAATCTTGTACGAGGTATAAGCCATCGGTTTGTTTGGTTAATACAGTGCGGCGGTAGCCACCTTTGACGGCGGAGTCGGTGGTTTGTCCTTGTGCGTCAAAATAGATGGTGGGTTCTTCAATGGTTTTGATGGTGCTGGTTTGGGTTTGGTTGCCGCCGAGTGGAATATTGACGCTGGTGCCGATGCCAACGTGGTTGCCAAACATGCCGCCTAATCCAATTCCTAATGAAACGCCATTACTGGATACGCCGCCAGCACAGCCTGCAAGTAGGCATAATGTGGCAAATAGGGATAGGGTTGATTTCATCATGATTTTCTTTCAATTTTTGGGTTGGTGAAGTGGAGATTATACTGGGTTGTGGTAAAAATGTTGGTAAAGAAACGTTGGTTTGTGTTTGATTAGGTTTTTTCAGGCAGCATGGTTTCGGCAACGGGGGAAAGAGTTATATAATAGCGATTATCTTATCGCGATTAGTTTAAATTTTATGACGCAAGCAATTTTTTTGGCAGATGAAGCGGCTACGTTGGCATTGGGCGATGCGTGGTCGCGTTGTATTTCTGCGCCTTTGGTGGTGTATTTGAATGGTGATTTGGGGGCGGGTAAAACGACGTTTACGCGTGGTTTGTTGCGTGGCTTGGGTCATACGGGGGCAGTCAAAAGCCCAACTTATGCGATTGTGGAAAGTTACAGGCTGCCTGAATTTGAATTAAATCATTTTGATTTATACCGTTTTTCATTTCCCGAAGAGTGGGAAGATGCGGGTTTGGATGATTTATTTTCAGACAGCAGCGTTAATCTGATTGAATGGTCGGTGCAAGGTGGCGAATTTGTGCCTGCACCTGATTTGGTATTGAATTTTTCTGTGCAGAATGGTGGTCGTGTGTGCGACATCACGGCGCATTCGGCGCAAGGACAACGGAGTTTAGATTTATGGCAGAATTAAGTCGTCGTCAATTATTGGGTGCAGGCGCGGTGGCATTGGCTGCACCAACATTAGCATTTGCTGCAGCCAATAAAAATCAGTTTTTAGCGGTGCGTATTTGGCCTGCTCAAGCTTATACACGCGTTACTTTGGAATCCAGCGATAAAATCAGTTATAAGCATTTTGTATTAAGTAATCCGAGTCGTGTGGTCATTGATATTGAAAATGCAAATTTAAACAGTGTATTAAGCAATATTCCTCAAAAAGTTCAACACAGCGACCCTTACATTCGCAGCATTCGCGCAGGGCAAAAAGATGACCGCACCATTCGCATGGTGATGGAATTAAAAGCCGATATTAATCCGCAAATTTTTAATTTGGCACCTGTTTCTACGTTCAAACATCGTTTGGTGATTGATTTGTATCCCGTGAATGGCAATGCTGGTGAAGACCCGATTTTGGCATTATTAAATGGTTTGGAACAGCAACCGCGTCAAACATCGCCGTATCGTCAAACTTCTGCGCCTGTGCGCCCAAATCGCCGTCCTGTGGTGATGCTTGACCCAGGGCATGGTGGCGAAGACCCAGGGGCGATTAGTCCAAATGGTTTGAAAGAAAAAGATGTGGTATTGTCTATTGCGCGTGAAACCAAAAAACGTTTGGAAAATCTAGGCTATAAAGTGTATATGACGCGTAATGAAGACGTGTTTATCCCATTAAAAGTACGCCGTCAAAAAGCGCAACGGGTGCAAGCGGATTTATTCGTATCCATTCATGCAGACTCGGTGGACAGACCTGAACCACGCGGAACGGGTGTGTATATTTTGAGTGAACGCGGCGCGAGTAGTGAAGCCGCTCGCTTATTGGCAGACAGCCAAAACAGTTCCGACAGCATTGGTGGCGTAAAAATGAGCCACAGCAAAGAAGTGAATAATGTGCTGGTGGATATGTTGCAAACGCAAACCATTAGCGACAGCGCACGATTGGCACGACTGATTTTGAATCAGTTGGGCAAACATAATAAGATTAAAAATGAAGTGAACCAAGCGAATTTTGTGGTGTTGCGTTCGCCTGAAATTCCGTCTATTTTGGTGGAAACGGCGTTTTTGTCTAATCCGCAAGATGAGGCGTTGTTGCGTAGCCGTTCATTCCGTCAAAAAGTGGCGCAATCGATTGCTGATGGCATGAAACAATATTTGAATGCGGCGGTGTTAGCGCAGCGTTAGAAATTAATTTCGCGTACAATACAGGCTGCCTGAAAGATTTTCAGGTGGCTTTTTTTAAATTTGGGAGTGCAAAATGAGCGAGGTGGTTACTCGACAATTGGAATCGCTGAAACAAATAGTATTTGAAAAACAAAGCGATTGGAAAACAGGCGAAGCATCGGTGCAATGGACAGATAAAGAAAATGAAGTGGTTTGTGTGGTAACCCAGCAATATACTTTTTATTGGCGTGGACGTGTGAATTACACCAATTTTTCTGAAGATTATCAATATCATGGTGAACGATTGCTGCCGCCAGAACATTCGGATACATCATCACAATTAACCATGTATCGTGAACCTGTTGCGAAAGCAGCACAGGATATTCGGCAGGGCGATGTGGTGCAATCTTTGTCTGGGCGATTGGCGCAAGTCGCGGTGGCTGAACCGATGCGTGTTTATCAAGAAGTGTCGATGTGTTCGTTGCAAAGCGGCAATCATCGTCAATGGCAAAAGTGGCTGTTTAGCCATTTATTGCGTTTAAATTTTGATGTGAAATGAGATAGATGGATTTTGCGCTCTGTCGTTTGTATCAGCGACAGAGCGCGCGCTTTTTTTGAAATTGACTCAATCAAACCTATTTACGGATACGCAATCCAAGCATAAGCGGAATGATTGTGAATCGATTCAAAATTTTCACTTTCCACTTCAAAGGCTTGAATGCGTGGGTCTTGGCGCAATGCCACCGCAATATCGCGTACCATGTCTTCTACAAATTTTGGATTTTCATATGCTTTTTCGGTAACATATTTCTCATCAGGGCGTTTGAGCAAGCCATATAATTGGCAAGACGCTTGATTCTCAACCAAATCAATGACTTCTTCAATCGATACATCGGATACGCAACGCAATGTTACGGTAACATGTGAACGCTGATTGTGTGCGCCATATTGTGAAATTTCTTTGGAACACGGACACAGGCTGGTTACGGGAATCAGTACTTTTAAAGTGTAATGAAATTTGCCGTCTTTCATTTCGCCGCATAAATTAACATCATAATCTAATAGGGATTTGATGCCTGAAATCGGCGCGGTTTTTTGACGGAAAAAGGGGAATGACACGCTGATTTTGCCTGAATGCGATTCTAATCGCGTCAGCATTTCAGTGGTTAAGCGATTTAATTCTTGAAAATTAAATGGATTGGTTTGCTCTTCCATCAGTGCGACAAAGCGCGACATGTGTGTGCCTTTTTGATGAGCAGGCAAAAACACGGTCATGGTTAAACGTGCAACGGTTTGTTGTGTCCCTTCTTGGGATTGCACGGAGATGGGAAAGCGTAAATCTTTGATACCAACTTGATTAATCGGCATATTTCTTAAATCCTGTGTGCTTTGCACGTCTGGGATAGTCATCATATAATCCTTGTGGTGTGCGAAAATGGGAAAGTATATCATTGATAGATTGGCATGTGTCGCAGGGTTTTTATGATTGCGATAGATTTTCAATGATGTTGCCAATATTAGGCATGAAAGGGTCATTTACTGATTGGGAACATGATGTTGTTGCCACATCATACGCGTTTTTTCAATAATATGTTGTGTGCCGCCTTGCATATACGGGGTGGGTAAAATCAGTTGTTCGGTTTTGCCTTCGGGGAGGCGGACGCGTATCGCCATTAATGCAATATAGCCAAAATGGCGGACGGTGAAAATGTCATCAATTTCATGCCATGTTAATTCACGGTGGCGATGGGTTGGTTTCCATGCGCCAATGTTGTGAATGCGGATGCCTTGTGGCGAAAGATGCAAAATGGGCTGACGAAACAGTAACATCACACCAGAAACCACCATGCCCAATAATGCCAAAATGGTGAATAAAATGCTGATGATGGTTTCAGGCTGCCTGAAAATCAATCCAGCCAAAAAGAGTAATACGCTGCACACAAGCAAACCCAATGGTCGCCGCCAATCAAATTGAAATGTTTGATAAGCCATTATTTTTTCTGCAATAAAGTCAGCCCATCGCCTAAAGGCAAGGTGAGCGCGGTAATGCGTTCATCGTGTGGCAAACGAGCATTAAATTGGCGCAAAATGGCATGGCTGGGCGGACTGTGGTCATGCGGTTCATGCATCACGCGTCCGCCCAACAGTAAATTATCAATGGCAATCACGCCGCCGCGCCGTACCAATTTCAGGCAGCGTTCAAAATAATGCGGCGTGGGCGGTTTGTCGGCATCAATCAATGCCAAATCGTAGCTTTCGGCTGCGCCAGATGCCAATAATTCGTCCATCGTTATGATGGCTGGCTGAAGATGGAGCGTGATTTTATGTGCCACCCCAGCGCGTTGCCAATAATCACGCGCCCAGTCGGTAAAGGTAACATTGATGTCGCAACACGTGAGCTGTGCATCATCAGGCAACGCCAACGCCATCGCCGTGCTGCTGTAACCAGTAAATGTGCCAATTTCCAAATACCGTTTTGCGCCAATTAATTGAGCCAACCACACCAACAACGCGGCTTGTTCGGGCGCAATCGCCATTTTGCCCAAACGATGGCGAGTGATGTCGGCGCGAATTTGCGCCAAAATAGGGTGTTCGGGTGCGCTGATGTCGCGCAGATAATCTAATAATTCAGGGGTAAATGAAGTGGCTTGAACGGTCATGATTTTCAGGCTGCCTGAAAAGGTGGGACAAGTGTATTTTGCCCTACGATGAAATGAAGAAATTAATCTGGTTGATAAGCATAAGGTTTTTTAGGCAATTTAGCGGCTTCAAAACCTTGCTGCTCTTCTTCTTTTAATTCAACGTCCCACAGCAGATTGCGATTTTTCAAACGTTGTTCCGCTTCTTCAGGATGTTGTTCCAAAAATTGATTTAAAAATTGAGTGGCTTCAGATTGATAATTGTAATACATAATTGTTTCCTTTGATGAAATATGGAATAAAATCCCTTTCAGGCAGCCTTTCCCATATACGATATTTTCCGAAAGGCTCGCTGAATATTTGCCAGAACGCGGCGTCTTGCCGCCGCACCCACGCTGCGTTCGTTGTGATGGTGAGTGGTTGCTCAAAACCATCCAAAGGCAGCCTGAAAATCAAGACGCCGAATGCAACACACGCACCGCATCTTCTAATTTACCTTCTAAAATATCGGGCAATGCGTCAATCGATTGACGGATGCTGCGGTCAATCGCTTCACGCTCTGCCGCGCTTGGCTTGTTCAGCACATAGCCGACCACCAAATTACGGTCCCCAGGGTGTCCAATACCCAAGCGCAAACGGTAAAAATCCGCAGTTCCCAATTTTGCCTGAATGTCTTTCAAACCATTGTGTCCGCCATTGCCGCCACCCAGTTTAAAACGAATTTTGCCACAAGCAATGTCTAATTCATCGTGTACCACCAAAATTTCATTGGGCTGAATTTTATAAAATTGCGCCAACGCCGCCACCGCCTTACCCGACAAATTCATATAAGTATTCGGTTTTAATAGCCAAACATCTTGACCTTGATAGCTGCCACGCGCCACTTCCCCGTGAAATTTCTTTTCTTCGCGCAAACCGACTTTCCATTGCCATGCCAATTCATCAATCAGCCAAAAGCCAGCATTATGGCGCGTTTGCTCATATTCTGCGGTCGGATTTCCCAAACCAACAATCAACTTAATTGTCATAGTGAACCTTTTTGTTGAACCCGTTTGCGCCGCGCCTCTTTAGGGTCGGCAAGTAGTGGGCGATACAATTCCACGCGGTCATATTCCTGCAATACCGTGTCATCTTTCACAATTTTACCAAAAATACCAATGGGTGCGTGAATATCAGCATCAGGAAAATCTTGCAAAACAGGACTTTGTAACACAGCTTGTCGCGCCGTTGTGCCGTCTGCCACTTGCAAACGATACAAGGCTTGACGGTCAGGCAAACCGTAAACCACTTCAATATTAACCATAACGGCGATTCGCTTCCTGAATAAATGCGTCCACCAATTTCCCCGTTACCACACTAAACACAGGGCTAATCACGCGGCTGAGCAAACCCGTTAATTCATAATGCAATTCAAATTGAATTTGGCAATCTTCGCCCACAGGCGTAAACGTCCATGTGCCATATAATGATTTGAATGGGCCTTCCAATAAATTCATGCGGATTTGATGCGGCGGCGTGTTCACATTATGCGTAGCAAACGATTGACGCACGCCCATATAATCAATGTGTAAACGCGCTTTTAATTCATTGTGTTCACGGCTAATCACTTCCGTTTTGCCGTACCACGGTAAAAATTGAGGATAATCTTCAACCGTATCCACCAGTTGAAACATTTTTTCTGCGCTGTGCAACACCAGCACCGTTTTTTTAATCACAGTTTCAGCCATTTGCGTTCAGATTCAAAAAATGGTTGGAAAGGGCAAATTATAGCATTGAAACCGCTTTCAGGCTGCCTTTCAATACACGACCCATTCCCAAAGGCTGGCTGAATATTTGCCAGAACGCGGCGTCTTGCCGCCGCACCCACGCTTTTGGGTGTGTGGCACGGAACGGTGCATTCTCCGTAGAATAAGGTCAGGCATTGATGCAAAATAGGTTGTGCTTGATATTGTTTGGCTTACTTTTTCAAAAAGTAAGTCGCCGCGCGGCGATAGAGCGCAAAACCGCCAAATCACCACCCACCATCACGA
>JBHARQ010000037.1:0-2945 GCA_041831015.1 Simonsiella sp.
CGGAAAAACAAACCCGTTGGCGTAAGCTCCACAGGATATTGAGACGCAACCGTTTCTAACGCAGGTTTCACCCCATAGCACCAGCCGCATAAGGTATCAAATAGATAATATAATTTCATTGTTTACTCGCTTGTTCAATCAATCGCACCACCGCAAACGCTCAATGACCTTGTGATAGCTCGAGCCATCGGCAAACGCGCCGTGTACCAATACAATATTTTTAATCATCGTTTCACCTGCTTGTGCAAAAGGTGCAAGGCTAATCAAAGCCAAACACGCTAATTTTTTCATAAAGTTAAATATTTTTTGTCAGATAAAAGTGATTGATTGGTGTATTATATTGGAACAATAATAAAGAAAAAGTGCGGTTTTAGAATAAGATTGTTTCGTAAAATGAAATGATAAGTATTTGGAACACACAATAACACCGCCACGCATTCGCTTTATATTTGGTAGATTGGCGATATAGAAAATGCCGTTTGAATTTAAGTTCAAACGGCATTTTTCATTCAATCATATTGCCCTAATTGTTCCATCAAAAAATCCACTAATACGCCAATTTTGACCAATTGCCGACTGTGTTTGGGATAAACCAAATAAATCGCATCATTCTCAATCATTGGGCTGGGCGTAATGTGCCAATCAGCCAGCACACGACATAATTGCCCATTGTCCAATTCATTTTGCAACAACCAATCGGGCAAATGGATAATACCCACACCATTTAAACAGGCTTGTTTAAGCATTTCGGCACTGTTGGCGACCAGCGAGCCTTTGATTTGAACATGGCATTGCTCCTGATGTTGTCGGAAATACCATTTTTGTGCATAACCACGATAGGCAAACCATAAGCAATTATGTTTTGCCAATTCATCAGGCGTGGTAGGAGTGCCGTGTTTGGCTAAATAAGCTGGACTGGCACATAAAATCCGTTCTTGTGGGGCAAGCCGTTTAGCGACCAAATTTTCATCTTCTACTTTGCCTAAACGAATGGCTAAATCCATGCGTTCATGGCTTAAATCCACAAAATCATCGCAGGCATTTAAGCGTAATTCTATGTTGGGATAACGCTCGGCAAAGGCGAGTAACACGGTATGCAATTTTGCATTGCCAAAAGTGGGTGGATAAGTAATGTTTAACACGCCTTGCATTTGATTGATTTCTTCACGAATAGCCCCATTAGCGTGGGCTAAATCGTCCAATATTTGCCGAGTGTCATGCCAATATTGCTCGCCCCGAGCGGTCAAGGCAATGTGGCGCGTGGAACGATAAAATAAATCTACGCCCAATTCTTGTTCCAAACGGTCAATTTGCCGTGTAACCGATGAAACAGCTAAATCCAACTGTTTGGCGGTAGCAGAAAAACTGTGGGTTTGGGCAACTGAATGGAAAATTTGTAATGCGGTAAAGTAGTCCATGATTGTTCAGGCTGGCTGAAAATGATTTGATTGCGATGATTTTAGCTTAATTTTTGCATTTTACGCAAAAGTATTTCGCTTATTTACTATATTATCATTATTTTTGAATTAGGTATAATCACTTCATCGTAATCACATTTTCGGAGTAAAAAAATGAATTTGCCTAATCTCAATATCTTAAATCAACCTGCCCCAAGTTTTCAGCCGTCTGAAACGGCTCATCATGCCAAAGTGTTGCCGAGTGAATTGGCAAATCACACCGCATTTTCACAAGTGTTTCAAGCAGAAAAATTGACTTTGGGTTTGATTGCCCCTTTTAAAAGCTATCCTGATACCGCCATTCCCGATATTCACGATTTGGGCGAGTTGGCAGTGCAAGCGGAACAGGCAGGATTTTCGGCATTGTGGGTTCGTGATGTGCCATTTTATGACCCCAATTTTGGCGATGTCGGTCAAGGGCTTGATCCGATGATTACGCTGGGCTATTTGTCTGCTAAAACGTCCAAAATTGCACTGGGAACGGCAGGGCTTGTGTCGCCACTTCGTGAACCCATTCATATTGCCAAAGCGTCTGTGAGTGCCGATGTGTTATCAAACGGACGATTTATTTTGGGCTTATCTAGTGGCGATAGACCTGTGGAATATCCTGCATTTAAGGCGGATTTTGCCAACCGTGCCGAGCGGTTTCGTGAAAGTTTTGATTTAATTCGCACGCTGGCTGAACAAGATTTCCCAACTTTTGACGGCAAACATTATGGTAATTTGTCGGGCAATATTGATTTGGTGCCGAAAATCAAACAGCGTTTGCCAATGGTGGCGATTGGGCGAGCCAGACAGGAATTATCGTGGCTTGCCAATACAGCAGACGCGTGGATTTGGCATGGCGTCAATCCTGCGGATACGGCTAATATTGTCAATACTTTGGCAGAGCTGAACCAAGACGGTTTTTGGCGTCCGTTTGGTTATGCCAATTTTGTGGAATTGAGCGATAATCCGAACGAACCTGCACGATTGTTCAACAATATCTATTTGCGTGGTGGTGCAAAAGGTTTGTTAGAATTTTGGCAACAGCAAAAAGAACAAGGACTTGCTCATGTTACCATCAATTTAAAACCCAGCAGACGACCTGCTGATGACATCATTGCAGAATTGGGCGAAGAAGTGGTGGCGAAATTGAATGCTTAATATGGAAAAAATGCCGTCTGAATTTGAGTTCAAACGGCATTTTTTGTTGTGATAAGCCTTTCAGCCTGCCTGAAAACAAAAAATTAATATAATAAAACAATCAATTGTGAAAGAAGCGGTGCAAAACATTTGCACTTATTTTTTTATCCGCTATAATACATACCTATCGGTATCAATCAGTACTTATTGGTATGAATTTTTGTTTTATCAACATAGGAAAGAAACTCATGAATTTAACGACTGCTTATTTATTACTCGGTTGCGCGATTGTTTGCGAAGTAATAGGCTCAACCTTTCTAGCAAAATCAGATGGTTTTACAAAACTGGTGCCAACCAGTATTA
>JBHARQ010000038.1:0-2644 GCA_041831015.1 Simonsiella sp.
GGTGACGAATTCGCCTGCGGCAATGTCCAGGTTGATGCCGCGCAGGGCCGGGTTCTCAATGGGGGTGCCGGGGTTGAAGGTTTTGAAGAGGTTGCGCAGTTGCATCATGGCTGCTGCCCTCCTGGTTTGCGCAGCAGTTTGCCCATGAAATTTTGTGCCGCTCCAATCAAGGCGTTGAGCGGATTTCACAAGGGCTGTTCAATGCCAAAGTGGATTTAAATCCCCATCAGATTGACGCGGCGTTGTTTGCCCTCAAAAATCCACTGGCTCGTGGCGTGTTGCTTGCCGATGAGGTGGGCTTGGGTAAAACAGTGGAAGCGGGCCTAGTGCTTTGCCAATTGTGGGCAGAAAGAAAACGCCGATTGTTGGTGGTTTGTCCTGCCATGTTGCGTAAACAATGGGCAAGCGAGCTAGAGGATAAGTTTGGCTTGCCGTGTGTGATTTTGGATAAATCCTTATTAAAAAAGCAACATCATGACGATTTGCTTGGTTTTAGGCGTGAAGTGATGGGCAAGCAAGTCGTCATTTTATCTTATCAATATGCCAGTAAATTAGCAGACTTTTTGGCAGGTGAGCTGTGGGATTGTGTGGTGGTTGATGAAGCCCATAAGTTGCGTAATGCCCACCGTGCCAGCAACAAAATGGGGCAAGCTTTACGCACCGCATTTCATGGACGCAAAAAATTATTGCTGACCGCGACGCCATTACAAAACAGTTTGATGGAATTGTATGGCTTATCCACTTTATTGGACGAGCATTTGTTTGGCGATGAAAAAGTGTTTCGCCGTGAGTTTATTTATGACAGCAATGTAGATGAATTGAAAGACCGTTTGCAAAGTGTGGTTAAACGCACTTTACGCCAAGATGTACTAGAATACATCCGCTATACAAAGCGTCATACACTTACCCAAAATTTCTGCCCTACCGATGAAGAACAAGCCTTATATCAAGCGGTATCGGATTTTATTGCCCAAGAGCACAGCTTGGCGTTGCCAAAGCAACAACGTCATTTGATTGGCTTGATTTTGCGTAAATTATTGGCATCCAGCCCTTATGCGGTGGCTGATACGCTTAGCATTATCTTAAAACGCTTATATGCCCTAAAAGATGAGCAAACAGCACAAGACGATTTGTTCACTCAATTGAGCGAACACGAAACCGATTTAGCCAATGAATTAAACGAAGATTGGGAAGAAGACGATAACGAAGATACACAGCCTGAAAATACGCAATCCAATTTAAATCAAGAAATCAGCCAAATTGAAGGATTTATTGAGCAAATCCATCAATTAAAAAACGACAGTAAGGCTGGCGCACTTTTGAGTGCTTTGCAAACAGGTTTTACCAAAATGGCAGAATTGGGCGCAGCACAAAAGGCGATTATTTTTACCGAAAGTGTGCGAACACAAGCCTATTTGTATGATTTTTTAACGAAAAATGGTTATGCAGATAAAGTGGTTAGTTTTTCAGGCAGCAATCATCATGCGGACACCAGACGCATTTATCAAACATGGCTTGCCGATGAAACCAATAGCGATCGTATCACAGGTTCACCGCAAGTGGATATGCGTACCGCGTTGATTGACCATTTCAAACACCATGCCCAAATCATGATTGCCACCGAAGCGGCTGCCGAAGGCGTGAATTTGCAATTTTGTTCATTATTGATTAATTATGATTTGCCGTGGAATCCACAGCGTGTGGAGCAGCGGATTGGGCGTTGTCATCGTTATGGGCAACAATTTGATGTGGTGGTGATCAACTTTTTGAACCAGCGCAATGAAGCCGACCAACGAGTTTTGGAGCTGCTTGGCGAAAAATTCAAACTGTTTGACGGTGTGTTTGGTGCATCTGATGAAATTTTGGGTCGCATTGAAAGCGGTTTGGATTTTGAAAAACGGATTGCTCATATTTATTACCGTTGTCGCAGTCCAGAAGAAATCAAACAAGCCTTTGATGAATTGCAAAAAGAAATGGAAACGCAAATTATCAATGCCATGCAAACTGCCAATTCAGCTTTGCTTGACCATTTTGATGAAGATGTTCACGAACGCTTGAAGTTACAACTTTCTCAAAGTCAGCAATTATTGGACAAAACCAGTCGTTATTTTTGGCGCGCCAGTCAATTTGCCTTGCAAAATTACGCCCATTTTGACGAAACACAAAAATCGTTTTATCTATACCAATCGCCAATTCAAACCGTCAAAACAGGACGTTATCAATTACAAAAAAAAGAACAACAACAGGGGCAAGATTACCGTCTTAACCACCCTCTGGGCGAATGGTGTCTGGATTATTGTAAACAAATGAATACCCCGACTGCCCATGTGCAATTTGATTACAGCCAGCATCCGACCAAATTATCAGTATTAGCGCAGTATTTGGGACAATCGGGTTGGTTATGGGTGGATAAATTGGGTTTTTATGGCGAAAACCAAACACAAGAACAATTAATTTTTACCGCACGAACCGATACAGGCGAGTGGCTAGATGAAGATTTTTGCCGTAAACTATTAGGTCTATCGGCACAAATTTTGCCCAATTCGGTAGATTTACCTGCTGATTTGGCTGCCAATGCCATGCAAGCCATTAACGGCATGACCGCCAAGCATACCGAAACACAAACTGTTTTGCTCAAACAAGA
>JBHARQ010000039.1:0-3224 GCA_041831015.1 Simonsiella sp.
TGCGCGGTGGTAGCTCAGTTGGTTAGAGTACTGGCCTGTCACGCCAGTGGTCGCGGGTTCGAGCCCCGTCCACCGCGCCAAAGTTTTTTTCATTGTATAATCCTTTCAAGATTTCACCCTTTGAGTTTTCTCAAAGGGTTTCTTTTTTTGTATTTGATGCGGACGGTTTCGTGCCACCACCCTAAAGCGTGGTGCGCGGCAAGACGCGCGTTCACCGTCAAAATTCAGGCTGCCTGAAAAGGTTTTCGCTTATATAATAAGTCAATTTTAATTTGAATGAGAGACGCTAATTATGTTGGTATTGGGCATTGAAAGTTCGTGCGATGAAACGGGTATCGCTTTGTATGATACAGAAAAGGGTTTAATCGCCAATCAGTTACACACGCAAATGGCAATGCACGCGGAATATGGCGGCGTGGTGCCTGAATTGGCAAGCCGCGACCATGTGCGCCGTTTGGTGCCACTCACGCAGGCGGCTTTGCGAGAGGCGGGTGTGGATTATGAGGCGATTGATGCGATTGCTTATACGCAAGGGCCGGGTTTGGGAGGCGCGTTGTTGGCAGGGTCAGCGTATGCGAATGGCTTGGGATTTGCATTGGGCAAGCCTGTGTTGCCTGTGCATCATTTGGAGGGGCATTTGTTGTCGCCGTTGTTGGCGGCGGAACAGCCTGAATTTCCGTTTGTGGCGTTGTTGGTGTCGGGTGGACATACGCAATTTATGGCGGTGCGTGATTTTGGCGATTATGAGTTGCTGGGCGAGACAGTGGACGATGCGGCTGGAGAAGCATTTGATAAAACAGGAAAATTAATTGGATTACCTTATCCTGCTGGGGCGATTTTGTCGCAGTATGCAAAATTGGGGTCGCCCGATGCGTTTGTGTTTCCGCGTCCGATGTTGCATAGCGATGATTTGCAGATGAGCTTTTCGGGTTTGAAAACGGCGGTTTTGACGGCGGTGGAGAAAACGCGTGCCGAATTGAATTTGTCGCCGCAAGATGCGCTGCCTGAAACGGTACGCAATGATATTTGTCGTGGCTTTCAAGATGCGGTGGTGGATGTATTGGTGACGAAGGCAAAACGGGCGTTGTTGCAGACAGGTTTTCGGCGATTGGTGGTGGCTGGTGGCGTGGGGGCGAATTGGAAATTGCGCGAGTCGTTGGCGCAGTTGAGCATTCAAGCCACGCGCAAAGGGAAAGTGGAAACGGTGCAGACATTTTTTCCGCCTTTGGATTTGTGTACCGATAATGGGGCGATGATTGCGTTTGCAGGGGCGATGCGGTTGCAGCACGGGGTTCAGGCGGCGATGGCGGCAGATGGTTTTGATGTGAAACCGCGTTGGTCATTGCGTGAAATTGTGCGCGATGGAACAGGTTGCTGATAATTGATTGGGAACGCGCGTCTTGCCGCGCACCACGCTTTTGGGTGCGTGGTGCGGAACGGTTTGCGCTCCGTAGCCGCGTAAGTCGGATACTTGTATCCGACATAATCCTTTGATTTGACGGAAATGTCGGATTCAAGAATCCGACTTACTGTATCTACGAAGAACGCACCGTTCCGTGCCACCCACCTAAAAAGCGTGGTGCGCGGCAAGACGCGCGTTCTCGTTAATCAAACAGCCCACTAAAACCACCGCCGCATTCGCCTTGGAGTAGGGCTTGTTTGCGTCCGATGCCGCCTGCGTAGCCTGTGAGTGCGCCGTTGCTGCCAATAACGCGGTGGCAAGGCACGATGATGGAGATTTTGTTTTGTCCATTGGCGGCGGCAACGGCGCGAACGGCTTTGGGATTGCCAAGACGCGCGGCTTGGGTGGCGTAGCTGATGGTGCTGCCGTAGGGGATGCGTTGTAATTCGCGCCAAACGCTTTGTTGAAATGGGGTGCCAACAAATTCAACGGGCGTGGCAAAGGTTTTCAGGCTGCCTGAAAAGTAAGCGCGCAATTCTTGCTTCATTTTCAATAGGATGTCGTTTTCGCTTTCACGAAATGGGCTGCGATAGGCGGCTTGTACGGCAGCGAGTTCTTTGTCCACGCCTTTGCCGTCCACGAATTCGAGCAGGCAAACGCCGTGTTCGCTACTAACGGCAATCATGTCGCCCAAAGGTGTTTTAAATTCAATGCAGTAGAGCATCATAGACCCAATTCATTTAGGAAACGAATATCGTCTGCCCAACCTGATTTGACTTTGACCCAAACTTTTAAAAAGACTTTGCAATCAAACAGTTTTTCCATATCCAAACGGGCTTCGGTGGAGATTTTTTTCAGTTTTTCGCCGCCTTTGCCGATAACAATGGGTTTTTGGTTTTCTTTGTCCACCAACACGGCAATGTAGATGTGATACATGCCGTTTTCTTCTTTGAATTGCTCGACTTCCACGTTCATGGCGTAGGGCAGCTCTTCGCCCAAGTAGCGGAACAGTTTTTCGCGCACGATTTCCATTGCCAAAAAGCGGCTGGATTTGTCGGTAACCATGTCTTCGGGATACATCGGCACGCTGGTCGGCAGGAAGGGTTTGAGTGTTTCCAGCAAATTGGCAATGCGTAAACCGTGTTTCGCGCTCACAACTTCCACCGCCGCAAATTCAAATTCGGCGCGGACTTGCTCAATAAAGGCATTGAGCGCGAGTTTGTCTTTGGCTTTGTCTTTGTCAATTTTATTGACCACCAAAATAACGGGCGTGTGTTTGGGCAGTTGTTTCAACACGGTGCGGTCGGCTTCGGTAAAACGCATGGCTTCCAGCACAAAGGCAATCGCGTCCACACCGCTCATGGCTTCGGTTACGTTTAGGTTTAGGCGGTCGTTTAGGGCGTTGCGGTGGTCGGTTTGAAATCCAGGGGTGTCCACAAACACAAATTGGGCGGTGTCATCGGTGTAAATGCCTGTTACTTTGTGGCGTGTGGTTTGGGCTTTTTTGCTGGTAATGCTGATTTTTTGTCCGATTAAGTGGTTCATCAGCGTGGATTTGCCTACATTCGGACGACCCACAATGGCGATAAATCCGCAACGATAACCGTTTTGTGCGGCTTGTTCATTGGCTAAAAATTCTTCAATATTCATTTAATTGCTTTCTATTTTCAATTTTCAGGCTAGCTGATTTCTTTTTTCATTAATTGGATAATTTCTTTTAATGTAGCAATTTCACCATCTTTAATAAAATAATTATTGAGCCCAATTATCAACTTTTATCTTAATTTTTGAACCCACTTTTTCTAATATGGCATCTGCACCA
>JBHARQ010000040.1:0-5166 GCA_041831015.1 Simonsiella sp.
CCACGCTGTCTTCGTAGTGATGGTGGGTGGTATTTTGGCGGTTTTGCGCTCTGTCGCCGCGCGGCGACTTACTTTTTAAAAAAGTAAGCCAAATAATATGAAATTAAACAACGTGGTAGTAGTTGTAGGTTGGGTTGAAAACCCAACTTGATGATTTTTGGGGTTTCTGTTGGGTCTGCGACCCAACCTACCGCTCTACGAAGAACGCACCGTTCCGCACCACCACCCAAAAGCGTGGGTGCGGCGGCAAGACGCCGCGTTCTGCGCGATAAAATTTCACTCAAAATGGATTTACTGCCGCGATGGTCGCCAAATGCCATACAAAAACACCGCCACACCTAACCACACCCAGCCATAACCAATCAAACGATTAACGTCCATTTTCTCGCCAAAAATGAGCAAACCGCACAGCATTTGTAACGTGGGCCCGACATATTGCAACATACCCAATAATGACATGGAAATGCGTTTGGCTGCGCCGTTGAACAGCAATAATGGCACGGTGGTCGCTACACCTGAACCGACCAGCACAGTCATTTGCAGCGCATTCAATTCGCTGAAAATCAGGCTGCCTGAAACGCCACACCACCACAAATAGCCCAATGCAAACGGACACAATAACCACGTTTCCAAGGTTAAACCTGCCAAAGCGTCCATCGGTGCGAGTTTGCGTATGGCAGCGTATAAGCCGAAACTGCCTGCCAGTAATAGGGCAATCCATGGAATTTGTCCGCTCATCATCGCCAGCCATAACACGCCCAAACTGGCTAATGCAATCGCCCATTTTTGCAAAGGGGACATGCGCTCTTTGAATATCAGCCAGCCTAAAAAGACGTTAAATAGGGGATTGATGAAATAGCCCAAACTGGCATCCACCACCCGATGATGCACAATCGCCCACAAATACACCAGCCAATTCACGGCAATCAGCAGCGAAGACAGCGCGTACACGCCCAATAATTTGGGTTGCCGAAACGCTGCCCACACCACGCCTTGTTGCCGATACGCGAAGATTAACACCAGCGTACACGCCGCCGACCATGCCACGCGTTGTGCCAAAATTTGTTCCGCAGGCATGGCAGATTGGTTAATCGGATACCAGTAAATGGGAAACAGTCCCCAAATTAAAAAACAGCCTAATGCGTAGGCGAAACCACGCCGTTGTTCTTGTTCAGAAATGGTGTTCATACGATTTGCCAATCTATTTCAGACAGCCCTTGTTCGCGTAAATATGCATTCGCTTGCGAAAAATGCCGACAACCAAAAAAGCCACGATACGCCGACAAAGGCGACGGATGCGGTGCAGTCAAAACCAAATGACGTTGGCGGTCAATGATGCTGCCTTTTTTCTGCGCGTGGCTGCCCCACAGCATAAACACCACGCCTTCACGATGTTGATTAATTTGGGCAATGACGCGGTCGGTAAATGTTTCCCAACCAAATTGGGCGTGAGAATGCGCTTGATGAGCGCGTACGGTCAAAACCGTATTGAGCAACAACACCCCTTGTTCTGCCCAATGATTTAGGCAGCCGTGTTCGGGAATGCGAAAGCCGTCAATATCGTCCGCCAATTCCTTGTAAATATTCACTAAAGACGGTGGAATCGCCACCCCTTCGCGCACCGAAAATGCCAAACCATGTGCTTGCCCCACATTATGATATGGGTCTTGCCCCAAAATCACGACACGCACATTGGCAAATTCGGTTAATTTGAACGCATTAAACACATCAGCCGCAGGCGGAAAAACCGTGATACCACGTTCACGCTCTTCACGCACACGCGCTAAAATAGCTTGAAAATAGGGCTGCGATTTTTCATCGCCTAAAGCTTGTTGCCAAGTTTCCATAAAAAATAACTTCCTTATTGAATCAAACAAATACATATTACAAAACATCGCCAGAACGCGGCGTCTTGCCGCCGCACCCACGCTTTTGGGTGGTGGCGCGGAACGGTACGCGCTCCGTAGAACCGTAGGTCAGGTCTGCTCTGGCAAGCCTGTTGCCCCGATTGTATGGACAAATGAGCAAAAAAACATCAAATTTCAGCAAACACACCACACCTTTTTTCGGTTTAAGTAGCATAAAATCAGCAACTGTAGGATAATATCGCGCTATTCCATTTATTCAAAAAGATTCCAAAATTCTATAACAAAGGCTTGCCATGAGACACGATTTAAGCAAAATGACCTGTATTGAAGACTTGCGCCAAGTTGCCCAATGCAAAGTCCCCAAAATGTTTTTTGATTATTTAGAATCAGGCTCTTGGACACAAACAACATTGCGTGATAATTGCAATGATTTCACACCCATCAAATTACGCCAAAAAGTCATGGTCAATATGCAAGAGCGTAGCCTTGCTGGCAAACTGCTTGGCACCGAATACAAAATACCCCTTGCCGTTGCACCGATGGGTTTAACAGGTATGTTTTGTGCCGATGGCGAGATTTTAGCAGCGCGCGCAGCAGAAAAATTTGGTATTCCTTACACCTTATCCACCATGTCCATCGCCTCCATTGAAGACGTGGCACAGAATACCAGCCAACCCTTTTGGTTTCAATTATACGTGATGCGCGACCGCGAATTCATGGCAAATCTGATTCAACGTGCCAAAAATGCCCAATGTTCCGCATTGGTATTGACAGCAGATTTGCAAATGCTGGGACAGCGTCATGCCGATATTCGCAATGGCTTGACCGTGCCCATTCAGCCAACTTTGCCGAATTTATTGAATTTGGCAATCAAGCCCGAATGGTGTTTGCGTATGCTCAACACCCACCGCCGCACCTTTGGCAATATTATGGGTCATGCTAAATATGTCAATGATTTAAATTCATTGATGAATTGGACAGCGCAACAATTTGACCAAAGTCTAAATTGGGACGACATCGCCCGTATCAAAGAATTATGGGGTGGCAAACTCATTTTGAAAGGCATTTTAGATGCTGAAGATGCGCGTATGGCAGTCAAACATGGCGTGGATGCGATTGTGGTGTCTAACCATGGTGGTCGCCAATTAGATGGTGCGTTGTCATCTATCCAAGCCTTGCCTGATATTGTGAGCGCGGTTGGCAGTCAAACGGAAGTATGGCTGGACAGCGGCATTCGTAGCGGTCAAGACATGCTCAAAGCATGGGCATTGGGTGCGCGTGGCTTTATGACGGGTCGTGCGTTTATGTATGGCTTGGGTGCGTTTGGCGAAGAAGGTGCGCGTCGTGCTTTGGACATTTTGTATCAAGAAATGGACATGACGATGGCATTTACAGGACATCGCCGTTTGCAAGATGTGGGTCGTGAAATTTTGATTCGTAACCGCTTCCCATTATCTGAACAAGAAGAGCAAGAAACGATTCAACAACGCCGCAAACGTATTTACGAAGAATTATACGGCTGGCCACGCGCATCATTGCGTTTTGGTACCATGTGGTAATTCAATCATCAATCAAATAGGCTGCTTGAAATATTTTCAGGCAGCCTTTTGTTATTTAAACGTGGAAACTTTCGCCACAACCGCAGCTTTCTTTCACATTGGGATTTTCAAATTTGAACCCTTCTTGCAAACCTTCTTTGGTGTAATCCACTTGTGTGCCGTCTAAATAAACGTGCGATTTGGGGTCGATAAAAATTTTCACGCCCAAGTCTTCAAACACCAAATCATCGGCTTGCACTTCGTCCACAAATTCCATGGTGTACGCCATGCCTGAACAGCCGCTGGTTTTCACGCCCAAGCGAATGCCTTCGCCTTTGCCGCGTTTTTGCAAGAATGATTGGATATGATTGGCTGCATTTTGCGTGATGGTAATCATATTGAAATTCCTTTAATTTTGTTTAAAACAACGCTGCCTGAAAATCGGAATGCGTTTTCAGGCAGCCTGAAATTTACGCGCCTTGCTTTTTCTTGTAATCGGCAACGGCGGCTTTAACCGCGTCTTCCGCCAAAATAGAGCAATGCACTTTCACAGGTGGCAATTCCAATTCTTCGGCGATGTCGCTGTTTTTGATTGCCAAGGCTTCGTCCAAGCTTTTGCCTTTGACCCATTCGGTAATCAAAGACGAAGACGCAATCGCCGAGCCACAACCGTAGGTTTTGAACTTCGCGTCTTCAATAATGCCTTGTTCGTTTACTTTGATTTGCAATTTCATCACATCGCCACAAGCGGGCGCGCCCACCATGCCTGTGCCGACATCGTTGTCTTCTTTGTTGAATGAACCGACATTGCGGGGGTTTTCGTAATGGTCAATGACTTTGTTGCTGTATGCCATGATGTATGTTCCTTGTGTTTTGTTTTGAAAGGGGTTTTGTTGTTTAAAATATTTTTCAGGTTGCCTGAAAATTATTCTTGCGTCCAATCTTCCACTTTTAAGCCTGAAATTTTTGCGAAAGCGGCGTCATTGCTGACTAAAATAGCACCCACAGCGTCCGCATGAGCCGCAATCAACATATCCAAAGGGGCAAGACTTTTGCCTTGTTTTTCAATATTGGCGCGAAATTGAGCATAATGTGCGCTAACTGTTTCATCAAATGCCAATACATCTAACCGAAACATCAAATCATTGAATAAACGTTGCATTTTCACTTTTTCGGGCTTTTTGGCAAAGCCGTAACTGATTTCTGCGTGAGTGATGACCGAAATCGCCAAATCTGAAAAAGCCAATTCATTTATCCGTTTGATAACATTTGGATTTTGTCGCAAGAGATGACTAACCATATTCGTGTCTAACAAATATTTAGGCATGACGTAACTCGGCTGTTGTATCAGATTGTTTTACCGATAAAATTTCGTCTAAATCTTTTTTATCTTCATCAGTTAATTGCGACAATGTATTCAATAAACCATACCAACCGTCTTCCACCATTAGCCAACCCAAACCACCATTATCATCAACCACTTCCAAATGATGTTGGTCTTGCACAACACGGATATTTTTTTCAAGCGGTTGTGTGCGCTGGAAAACGGATAACGCAAATTGTACATCGCGTTTCAAATCGCCTAAATTTTGGGTGTAATCCAAATCAAATTGTTCCAGCAAATCGCCTGAAACAATGCGTTTATTGCCATTAGGAAGATTGATTACTTTGATTTTAATAATACATTCCTTTTGATTGGGGTTTGCTTTTCAGGCTGCCTGAAAGTAGGTTGGATACTTGATATTCAACCTAGGCTTACC
>JBHARQ010000041.1:0-9598 GCA_041831015.1 Simonsiella sp.
TTGTAAGACTTCTTTTTGCCAATCAATAAGTTCATTAGGTGCTAAAAAGATATATCCTTCACCGTACTCATCACCCAAAAGAGCGCATGAACCAACCGATAATAAAAAATCACAATATTCTATTGGTAGTTTCATTCCAGAGTTTTTTTCATACTGGAAAATATCATTTTGGGTAATCAATTTTCTTCTTTTAAATGAAAAAAATTTGCCGTTAATTTCAATTAAATTTCCATTACTCCTTTGAATTAAATCATTAATTATATTATATATTTTATCTATTTTCATTTTTCTAAAATTTTTGCAATCAATCTCAATTGTTTCATACGAAGAACGCGCCGTTCCGTGCCACAAACCCAAAAGCGTGGGTGCGGCGGCGCAACGCCGCGTTCCACCAAAAAATCAGGCAGCCTGAAAAGGGGAAACCACCACCGTTTCGCCAGCCGCCGCGCTTAATGCTTGATTGAGTACCGCGAAAAATTCACTGCCATCGCGCGTTGCCAGCCATGCGCCGTTTTGTTCGGCAAAATGGTAGCCTCCGCTTTTGGCGGCAATCCATAATTCTTGATTGGGGGTGTGGCGATTGACGATGATTTGGGTGCCGTCTTCAGCTTCAATCGTCAAAACATTGCCTGCCAGCAAGCAGTCAAAATCGTAATCGTCCAGCGCGTCTTCAATGTGGGCGAAGAGGGCATCGGAATGTTGTAAAAATTCGGTTTCGGTCATGGTTTCATCGTCCTGTTAAATGTTTTAAAATGGCGGTTATTCTGCCATATTTTTCAGGCTGCCTGAAAGAAAGTTTCTGCATGAACCGATTTATTTTGCTAACTTGTGTGTTGGCATTGACCGCTTGCGGTTATAAAGGCGATTTGTATTTGCCAAAAGAAAATGATAAAAATCAATTTGGTGTGATTCAAACAGGTCTTGATTTCACACCAAATCAAACCGTTCAACCCACCACCCCATCAGAGCCAACCCATGACTAAACGCTGCGAACAACTCCCTTATTCTCAACTTGCCGAACAATTTGGTACGCCACTTTATGTGTACAGCGAACAGGCTTTAACGCAAGCCTATCGCGCTTATGAAACCGCCTTTTCAGGCAGCCGCCCATTGATTTGCTACGCGGTCAAAGCCAATAGTAATTTAAGCATTATCAAACACTTTGCACAACTCGGTAGCGGTTTTGACACCGTATCGGGCGGCGAAATTGCGCGTGTTTTGGCGGCAGGTGGCGATGCCAGCAAAATCATCTTTTCAGGCGTGGGCAAAAGCGTTGTTGAAATTGAATTTGCATTAAAATCAAAGATTAAATGTTTTAATGTGGAGAGCTTGCCCGAATTAGACCGCTTAAACGAAGTGGCTGGCAAACTCGGCGTCAAAGCCCCCATCTCATTACGCATCAACCCCGATGTGGACGCCAAAACCCACCCCTACATCTCCACAGGTTTAAAAGCCAACAAATTTGGCATCGCCATGACCGATGCAGAACGCGCTTATCAACACGCGGCGCGTTTGCCCCATTTGAATATCATCGGCATTGATTGCCATATTGGTTCACAACTCACTGATTTATCGCCACTTGTGGCAGCGTGCGAACGCCTATTGCCTCTGATAGACCAACTCACAGCACAAGGCATTCACTTGCAACACATTGATTTGGGCGGCGGCGTTGGCATTGTTTACAAAGATGAGCAAGTGCCTGATTTACAAGCCTATGCCCATGCCGTGCAAACCCTGTTGGCTGGACGCGATTTGCAACTGATTTTGGAACCGGGGCGCAGCTTGGTCGGCAATGCTGGCACGCTGCTAACACGCGTTGAATTTGTGAAACACAATGAAGACAAAAACTTCGTGATTGTGGATGCCGCCATGAACGACTTGATGCGCCCAGCCCTGTATCAAGCCTACCATCATATTGAAAACGCAGCAGAAACCACGCAGCCTGAAATCACCGCCGACATTGTTGGCTCGATTTGCGAAACAGGCGATTTTCTCGCCCAAGACCGCCAAATTGCGGCGGCGGCAGGCGATTTACTGCTGGTTCGCAGCGCAGGCGCGTATGGCGCAAGCATGGCAAGCAACTACAACACACGCCCACGCGCTGCCGAAGTTTTGGTATCAGGCGACACCGTGCGCGAAATCCGTCAGCGCGAAACATTTGAAGATTTAATTTCAAAAGAAATCAAATTCTTATAATAAAAAAGAGGGTTGATTATTTGGCGGAACGCGCGTCTTGCCGCGCACCACGCTTTTAGGTGGTGGCACGGAACGGTGCGTTCTCCGTAGAATAGGCATAGTTGCCAAGTTCCATCTTTATCGTAGGGGCGGATTTCATATCCGCCCTTTGTGAAGTTGGCGTAGGTCGGGCATTTATGCCCGACCTACCGTTCTACGAAGAACGCGGCGTTTCGCGCCACCCACCCAAAAGCGTGGGGAGCAAGACGCCGCGTTCCCCCCAAAAAAATTTAGGCTGCTAAATTGATGATTCATCAAAAAAGCAGCCTGAAACCATCATATTTATTTCTGGTTTTGTTTAATAATGGCTTCTAAATGTGGCATCGGAACGTAGCCAGCTTGCGATTTGCTGTTTGGGAAAATCAAAGTTGGAGTGCCATTAAAGCCAAAATTTTCACCCAAAGTGGTGGTTTCAGCAACAGGGTTGGCGCATTCTGCAACTTTCGGTGCCATTTTGCCATCGCGCATCCAATCCGTCCACGCTTTGGTGCGGTCAGGCTGACACCAAATTTGGACTGATTTACGCGCTGCATCAGGATGCAATGACGGAATCGGCATTAAAAAGGTATAAATGGTGATATTGGTCATTTTTGCCAATTCGCGTTCCAAGCGTTTGCAGTATGGGCAATCTGGGTCAGAGAACACCACCAGTTTTAACGCGCCATTGCCGCGTACTTCTTTAATGGCTTTATTGAGTGGCAAGCTATTGAAATCAATTGCATTTAATGCTGCCTTGCGCTCTTCTGTGAGGCTGCGTCCTTCTTTGGTATTAATCAAATCGCCCACCAGCATGAATTGTCCTGTGGCATCTGTGTAGGTGATTTGTTTGCCATTCACCACCACTTCAAACAAACCTGCAATCGGAGTGGGGCTAATGCTCAACACTTTCAGATTTTGTGCAGCATAGTTGGCTTCCAATGTTTTGATGATGTTTTTTGCCACATCAGCAGGGACATTTTTGTCAATTTTTGCTGGTGCGGAAGCTGTTTTGTTATCAGGTGTCGCCGCTTGGGCGTTGCTGGCAACAGGATTGCCGCCGCAAGCAATAAGTGCCAATGCCACAGCAGGAATGAGAGTGCGAATTAGGGTTTTGTGTTTCATCGTATTCAATTATTCCAATTAAAAATAAAATTATCTAATATAAGCATCTGTTTATCCATCACATTAACGAAGATTTAGATAAAACAACTTGTTTTTGCGATTTTCAGGCAGCCTGAAACCATATTCAAACCACCGTAACAAAACAGGGCAGATATAACGTCCGCCCTGTTTGCATATTGATTCGTTTAGACAAAGAATGGGATTTATAGTGGTGTCTGATGAACCATCGTACTCAAAGTACGCGCATCGTTTACACGACCACTACTGCTAGACGCACCCAATACCACAATCACGACAGGTTCTGAACCCATTTTCGCTTGCAATACCATAGAGCGACCTGCTTCTTTGATATAACCCGTTTTTTGCAAACTGATGTCCCATGAACCTTCGCGCACCAAAGAGTTGGTATTTTTAAATGTCTGCATCCGACCTGCGCTGGTGTACACTTGACCATAATTAGACGTACTCAAATTACGAATTTGAGGATATTTGTTTGCAGCACGAACCATCACACTCAAATCACGCGCCGTAGAAACATTGCGTGGGTCTAAACCCGTTGGCTCATAAAAACGCGTGTTGCTCATACCCAAGCTACGCGCTTTAGCATTCATCGCCGATACAAATGCTGGCATCCCACCGGGGTAAGTGCGACCCAATGCATGAATCGCACGGTTTTCGCTGCTCATCAAGCCCAAATGCAACAATTCGCCACGCGTTAAAGTCGTCCCAACGGTTAAGCGACTGCCTGTGCCTTTCAAACGGTCAATTTCATCTGCCGTAATCGTGATGTCTTCAAACATATTCAATTTAGCATCCAACAACACCATTGCCGACATCAATTTAGAAATAGACGCAATCGGGCGCACGCTATCCATATTTTTTTGATACAAAATTTTGCCCGTATTCGCATTCATCACCAAAGCAGAACGCGCATTCAAAAACGGCGCATAGCTATATGATGATGAAATCGGCGCAGATGATGCAGATGATGCAATAGAAGGTATCGTATTAAAATTGCCCGAACGATTGATAAAATCACGCTCTTCTACTGCACCAAAATTCACATTGCTCACAGGTTTGGCTTGACTACTGCCAATAAAATCATATTCCATATTTTGTTGCTGAAATGAATTGACTGTTGGCATTAAATTGCCATTGGTTGCCACCACCGCTTGATTGGTTGGCGGTGTTTGTGCAACGCGAGTGGCAATGGCACGAATGGGATCATCAGCATGAGCGGTATTATCAGCATTCATGCTAGGAAAGTTTTGATTTAAAAATTGCCCCAGTTCATCTTCCGTATTGTCTGCTAATGCAGGGGCGGCTAAACCCAAACTTAAGGCGGTAATCATAAAATTGCGTTGGAAACGTTTAATTGCCATATTCTGTCCTGTAGAAAAAGTAAATTAAAAAAATTTTTAGATGGAATGCTTTGTTATTTAACGTTAAAACCAGCTATTGGCTTATCATAACATTTTCGCTTTGGTGCTTAAAGTCTGTGGTTAATAAAATTGCTAAAATCAGTCAAAATTTTACATTTTTATGTGGTTTTGGGCTGTTTTAATCAAATTTTCCTAATAGGAAACATGGTTTTTATACCACAGTAGCTGCCTTTTCCATGCGAATGAGGTATGATACGAACATCATTTTTTTGAGAAAAAGAGAAAAGTTATGTCTGTACAAACGTTACAACAAATCGCCGAGACACGCCGTTCACTGTATGTATTAAACAAAGAATTGCCTGTTTCCAAAGAAGAAATCACGCAAATTGTAGAACACGCTGTCAAACACACGCCCTCTTCATTTAATTCACAATCCACACGCGTGGTCGTATTATTTGGTGCGGAACACGAAAAATTGTGGGACATTGCGATTGAAGAATTGCGTAAAATCGTGCCAGCCGACAAATTTGAACCGACTGAAAACAAACTCAATATATTTAAAGCGGCGGCAGGTAGCGTGCTGTTTTTTGAAGACCAAGATGTGATTAAAAACTTGCAAAATCAATTTGCCGCGTATGCCGCCAACTTCCCTATTTGGGCAGACCATGCCGATGCGATGATGCAATATGCCATTTGGACGACATTGGCTGCGGCTGGCGTGGGCGCGAATTTGCAGCATTACAACCCAGTCATTGATGCACAAGTGGCGCAAACTTGGAATGTACCAGCTAATTGGACATTACGCGCTCAACTGGTGTTTGGTGGCATTGGCGCACCTGCGGGCGAAAAAACCTTTGCACCAATTGATGAGCGTTTGAAAGTATTTGGTTAATTAAAATACGAAACAAAACAGGCTGGCTGAAATCATTTTCAGGCAGCCTGAATTTTTGGCGGAACGCGCATCTTGCCGCGCCACACACCCTAAAGCGTGGGTGCGGCGGCGCAACGCCGCGTTCCCCTTTCATATTTAGAACATTTTGAATACGAAGAAAATCAAGGTTTGCAACACAAACAGGGGTACCAAAATGCCAAACGACCATTTCATGTAGCCAAAGAAGCTGGGCATCGGGACTTTGCGCTGTTCGGCAATGGCTTTGACCATGAAATTGGGGGCATTACCAATATAGCTCAACGCGCCCATAAAAACTGAACCCATTGATATGGCTAATAAAGTATGAAATAAATCGCCCATCAGTAGTTTGGGGTCGCCGCCTGCCATGTTGAAAAAGACGAGATAGGTCGGCGCATTATCCAAAAAGGCGGACAGTAAGCCTGTCATCCAGAAATACATGGTATTGATGGGTTCGCCTGCGCTGTTGTGTACCAGTGAGATGAGTCCTGCAAACGCGCCTTGTTTGCCCGCTTGTAAAATGGCTAATACGGGCGAAATGGTAATGAAGATGCCGAGAAAGAGTTTGCCAACTTCTAAAATGGGTTCCCAATTGAATTCGTTACCTGCGCGAACTTGTTTTGGGGTGATTTTCAGGGAAAGGATGGCAAGGGCAATCAGGATGATGTCGCGAATCATGTTTTGTAATTCGTATGTCGTGCCAAAGATGTTCACGCCAATATTGGGTTTCCATAAACCTGACATCAATACGGCTGCAATCACGCCACCGAGTAGCAAGAAGTTGATTTTACCAAAGATTTTTAAGCCTTCAATGTGTCCAAATTCAATGCTGACGTTGGTGGGGGTGGGGTCGTAGGGCAGGATTTCGTCAGGCTGGCTGAAGTATTTGTTGTCTAGCCAATAAAATAGGGCTAATAAGATGATGGTACTCATCAATACAGGGGGGAACATGTGAACGACTGTCCAGCCAAAATCGACGCCTTTTAAAAAGCCAAGAAAGAGTGGTGGGTCGCCCAATGGGGTTAAACCGCCGCCAATATTCGCCACCAAGAAGATGAAGAATACAACCACATGAACACGGTGTTTGCGGTTGTCGTTGGCTTTTAGTAGGGGGCGAATCAGGAGCATGGCTGCGCCCGTTGTTCCCATAATAGATGCCAATACGGTGCCAATGGCTAATAAGCCTGTGTTTAATTTGGCAGAGCCTTCCAAGTTACCCCATACTAAAATGCCGCCCGAAATGGTGTATAAGGCAAATAGCAGCGCGATAAAGGGAATGTATTCGCCCACCAGCGCATGTGCAATCAAATGGACGCTCTCGGAAACGCCAAAGGCAAGGGTAAACGGTAGTAAAAATAATAATGTCCAACCTGCCGTGATTTTGCCAAAATGGTGGTGCCAAGTGTGTGAAAAAAACAAAGGCCCTGTCGCAATCGACAATAGGATTAAGGCAAATGGAATCCCCCACAATAAACTCAACTCTGCACCATTAAAGCTGGCAGCTTGTGCCAACGCTGGTGTAAACAGTAGGGGCAACAAAACGGTTTTGAAACGCATAATGTCTCCTTAAATAACAAAGGGTTGGGATACCAAACAGCAAAGCTGATTAATAATAATTTATTGATTATAATAGAAAATAGCTATTTTTTCCAGCTAAAAATCCTGTATTTACGGGGAAAAGATTTTCAGGCTGCCTGAAAGTACACGACAAAAAATGGAAACTGGAAAATCAAAGGTTTTGCGCTCTATCGCCGCGCGGGCGACTTACTTTTTAAAAAAGTAAGCCAAATAATAGAAAATTCAATACATTTCACATAAAGCAACACATTTCAGGTTGCCTGAAAGTTTATTTTGATACGCAAAATTTGATTGCTTCATGTATTTGGCTTACTTTTTTAAAAAGTAAGTCGCCCGCGCGGCGACAGAGCGCAACTTCTAAAGTTCTACTTTTTAAATTTTGTCGTGTACTGACAGGCTGCCTGAAAAACGTTATAATTTGCTCGTCTGTATCGCGTTAGAAAGCATGATGATGTGTCTGTATTTTCCTGATTTGTTTGATGTAAACCGCACGTCATGCGGCGGATATTATTTTGATTTTATTTAAAAAACCTGTTTAATATACAAACAGGTTTTTTTGCGTTTATTGTTCAGGCAGCCTGAAAGGATTTTCTATGCCCAATCCACTGTATCAAAAAAACATCGTTTCCATTGCCGATTTGAGCGTGTCCGAATTGCAATTATTGCTGGATACCGCATTGAAATTAAAAAATCATCCTAGAAATGATTTGCTAGCAGGTAAATTAATTGCATCGTGCTTTTTTGAGCCGTCCACGCGTACCCGTTTGTCATTTGAAACGGCGGTGCAACGCATGGGCGGCACCGTCATCGGCTTTGCAGACGGCGGCAACACCAGCGCGAAAAAAGGCGAAACCCTCGCCGATACCGCGCGTATCATCAGCAGCTACGCCGATGCGATTATCCAACGCCACCCCAAAGACGGCGCAGCACGCGTATTAGCCGAATTTTCACGCGTTCCCGTGATTAACGCTGGCGATGGCACCAACCAACACCCCAGCCAGACATTATTAGACCTAGTAACCATTTACGAAACGCAAGGCAGCCTGAAACATCTGAAAATCGCCATGTGCGGCGATTTAAAATATGGTCGTACCGTGCATTCATTGGCGCAAGCATTGAAATTATTTGATTGCGAATTTGCATTTATCTCGCCGCCCAGTTTGGCGATGCCCGATTACATTACGGAAGAATTAGACGAACACGGCGCACGTTGGCAATGCCTGCCTGATTTAGAAAGCGCGATTGAATGGGCAGACATCCTATACATGACACGCGTACAACGCGAACGCTTTGACGCAGAAGAATTTGCCAAAATTCAAGGCAAATTTAATTTACACGCCAATATGTTAGCCCACGCCAAAACCAATTTACGCGTATTGCATCCCCTACCACGCGTTGATGAAATTGCCCCCGATGTGGACGACACCCCCCACGCCTACTATTTTGAACAAGCCACCAATGGCGTGTACGCACGCATGGCGATGCTGGCATTATTGCTGAACGAAGAAGTGTAATCTTTCAGGCAGCCTGAAAACAAATTCAACAGGAATTAAATATGAAAAACAAACAATTAAGCGTAGAAGCGATTGAAAACGGCACCGTGATAGACCACATTCCAGCAGGTTTAGGCTTAACCATCTTGCGCCAATTCAAATTACTTCATTATGGCAACGCCGTTACCGTTGGCTTTAACCTGCCCAGCAAAAGCCAAGGCAGCAAAGACATCATCAAAATCAAAGACGTTCAATTTTCAGAACAAGACGCCAACCGTTTGGCACTGTTTTCGCCCAATGCCGTGGTCAATCAAATTGAACAATTTGCGGTGGTGAAAAAAATGCACCTCACACTGCCTGAAACCATTAGCGAAGTGTTCCGTTGTCCCAACACCAACTGCGCCAGCCACAGCGAACCCGTAACCAGCAAATTCAGCGTGCACCAACAACAAGGCTTGGTCAAACTCAAATGCCATTATTGCGAAAAAACCTTTGCGCGAGAAACCGTTGCAGAGGCGTAAATCGTCAGGCAGCCTGAATTTTGACGGGGAACGCGCGTCTTGCCGCGCACCACGCTTTTAGGTGGCTGGCACGGAACGATGCGTTCTTCGTAGTTTAGGTTGGACGTTGCAGGCAGCCTGAAAGTTTATTTTTGGAAAACGGTATGTCGGGCATTTATGCCCGACATACGAGCTGACCTACGCGCTAATCAATGAAATTTTGATAATATTGTAAAGGTTTATAATGCAACAAGATAAATTTAATGAGTACTATAGTATAGATTTTGAACAAAAAATAAACATTTCTCACTTAAAAGATTTTATGAAAAGTAAATTCCAAAGTTGCAATATATCTATAATATATAATCAAGAAAATCATGAAATTATAAATAATAAAAA
>JBHARQ010000042.1:0-4896 GCA_041831015.1 Simonsiella sp.
AGGTCGGATACTTTTATCCGACATTTGTTTGATTTTACACGAAAATGTCGGATTCAAGAATCCGTCCTACCGTTCTACGGAGAACAAACGCTCAACCTGCCACCCACCCAAAAGCGTGGTGCGCGGCAAGACGCGCGTTCTGGCAAATTAATGAAATGGTTGATTAATCAGCCGAATGCCAAGGTTTGGCTGCGCCTGCGTGGAACGATGGTTTTTCGCCGCCCCACAATGCCTCAATATCGTAAAAATCGCGCACGGCAGGCAACATCACATGTACCACCAAATCATCGGCATCCACCAATGCCCATTCGCCGCTGTCTTGACCTTCGCTGCTTAAAATGGTGAAACCTGCTTCTTTTAAATCCACCGCCACGTTATTTGCCAAGGCTTTGACTTGGCGTGTGCTGTCGCCACTGGCAATAATCATGCGTGAAAACAATGATGTTTTACCTACGGTGTCTAATACGATGATGTCTTTGGCTTTCACATCTTCTAGGGCATTGACGGTGATGTCCACCATTTTTTGGAGCTGTTGTAATTCTTGTTCGTTTAACATAAAAGGGGTCTTTCTAAAATTTAATTGTCGGATTATACATGGTTTTCTGATTTCAGGCTGCCTTATTGCGTGGAAACGGTGTCTGATGAATCCGTCTCATCATCGCCTTTGCCTGCCAAAGCGTTCAGGCAGCCTGCTAATCCTGCAAATAAATTTTCAGTTAAATGTTTAAATAAATCAGATTCGTATGGCGGTTCATCATCGGGGTTGCGACCGTAAACCAGTTTCACTTCAGGATAATCCGCTTGGGCAAAGCCGCGATAGCCATCATGATAAATTTGCGCGGCTTTTTTCCATGCGCCGTCATAATTTAACTGATTATTTTCATTAAATTTTTTGTATAATTCGCTGGCGGCGGCTAATTGTACGCGCGGAAAAAATGGCTGCGGCGCAAACCGTCCTTGCTGATACACTTGCATCCACAATGCCAACGTTTCTTGCGCGGTGGACTGCGACAGGGCAGGAAGCGTTAGCACTTTAGGTAATTGAATAAAATGGGTTTGTCGTTGCTCTGATGGTCGGTCGTCATCGGGCGTGGCGGCGCAAAAAATCAGATGTTGTAACAGCAATTCAATTTTGTCGGCGGCGGATAATCTGCCGTGTTCGTTGAAATCATTTAAAAATTGTTTGGCATAAATGACTTGTCCGTCTTCATAATCGTGGCTCAACCGATAATTCAGGCTGCCTGCGGTGTTGTGCAACACGCCACTGCGTTCGGGCAAGGCTTTGCTGTGCAATAATTGTCCGTTTAATGCTGCGGCTTGTATCGCAAAATCACGTTTCGCCAATTCGCCCAATTCGCCAGCAGGCAGCAAACTTTGCGCCGATAATTCAGTTGCCAAATCTTCAAATGAACGCCCTGTGCGTCTTGCCTCTATGTAAGCATCAGAGAGTAAACGTGTTTGTACTGGCTCAAACGGTTCGGTAGCGTCCCATTCGCTGCCTGTGTGTGGTGCTTGCCAGTTCAGTGTATCGCGCAAATAGCTGCGAACTGGATTGCGCCAAAAGCGAATCAAATCGGCTTGTTCAATCATCTGATTATCTGGATTTATCGATTCATCATCTTCAGATTGCCTGAAAAATGAATCAACCGATTGTTTTTCCGAGTTTAATGCATCTGCATAATCGGTACGACTGCTGATTAAATTAGGCGTATCAGCTAAAAAATATTGACGCGAAAAGGCTTGTAAAGGATGCTGTACCAACCATTGCGCCCATAAATCTTTAGATGACCATTGAATCATGCCTGCCACGCAATCCACCAATTCATTCAATAAAGTAGAAGGCGTTCGCGCTTCATCCGTTCGTATGTCTTTGCCAATAAACGATAAATACAATACTTCACGCGCCGATAAAATTGCCTCCAAAAACAAATAGCGGTCATCATCACGCCGCGCACGGTCGCCTTTTTTCGGATGTTTGGCAATCAAATCAAAGCTGCTGGCTTTCGTATTGCGCGGAAAATCGCCATCATTTAAGCCAATCAAACCAATCATTTTAAACGGCAATGAGCGCATCGGCACCATACCGCAAAACGTGATGCCGCCGCGCAAAAAACCTGCCTCATCCATCGTATTTAAAAAACGTTGTAAATGCTGAATCACCGTTTCTTGCGACAAAATTTCCTCAAAACCTGCCAATTCACTTTCGGCTAACCAACTGGCAAGTGATTGTTCTAATTGTTGAATCGCATCGTGGTCATCTTCACTGCTGGCAAACATCGCCACCATCAGTTGTCGCACACGCTCCGTCCATATTGCCACGCTGGCGGGTGTTTGCCACGTGCGTTGCGTGTCCGCCAGCGTCCGCACCAATGCCGCCAATCGGCTCAACACCTCCAAATGGTCGGGGCGCGTATGCCACGCGCTCACGCCTTGCCACAAATGCGTGGTGCTGGATGGTTCAGGCAGCAGCCAGCCCAAAATCATGCGTTCCAAACCTTGCTGCCATGTGAATAAACGCTGCGAATCGCCAAATTGAGCGCGTTGCTGGCTGTCCACGCCCCAATGAATGTTTAATTTAGCAATGGTGTCGTGCAATAATGGCACATCTTCTTTTGTTAAATCAAATCGTTGTAAAACCACTTCGCTGTCTAATAACGGCAATAATTTGTCCACCTCAAACCGACTGTTCAGCAAATCCAAAGTCTGTTCCAGCGCATACAACAAGGGCTGACGGCGCGACAATTTCACATCAGACAATGAATACGGCAACGCCTGACCACTCCCCGTTTCTTGCCCAAATACCGCGTGAATATATGGCGCATACGGCTCAATATGCGGCGTGAGAATGGCAATATCATGTGGTTGCCAATCCTTATTTTTATTTAATAAATCAATGACTTGGTCTTTTAAAATTTGCAATTCACGCAATGGACTGTGTGCGCTGTGAATTTGAATGCTGCGGTCTTGCGTTTGCAAATAAGACAATGCGGTTTCTTTTGTTAAATCATGTTGTTGCAAGAAATCACCGTTTTCAGGCAGCGTTTGCGTTTGAATGTGATGCTGTAATTTATGCAATAAACAATGCGATGACGGTTGTTTATCATACGAATCCAAATCCACCCCAACTAACGCCTCATTCAGCGAATCAAAAAAATCACGTCCTTGTTTGCCCAACGATGCCAGCAAAGGATGACCTTGTAAAGTCAAATCGGGAATTTCCGATTGTAATAAAATTTGCGATGGCTCAATGATTTGCCCCCAAAATTCTTGGCTGGGATTGAGCGCGAAAATATGCACTTCTCGCGTCTTTGCCAAACGTATCAGTAATTCCAGATACATGGGCGCAAGCGTGGCGATGCCAAATACAAAAAAACGTTCGGGCAACCATTTAGGCGGATTGTCCAAATGATTCATCAAGTTATGCCATAATTGCACCCGATGCGGCGCGGATTGCCGTCCATCGTCCAAATACCGCCATAACGATGCTTGCCAAATTTGCTCATCAGACAAACCCTGAACGAGTTGCCCTTTGTGCCAAGTTTCAATCCAATCAGGACGGTACACCAAATATTGGTCAAAAATATCCGCTAATTGCCCTGCTAATTGATACGCAGCATATTCGCCATTGTTCAAATACGTCTGCAACACCTCGCGGGCAGCCTGAAATGCTGCGCCCTGAAATTCAGCCGATTGAAACAACGCCAACAACCGCCAACGCATTACCTCCGTATCAAACGGATTCAATTCGGGCGTGTCGGGCATCGTTTCGCGCATCAAACGAAAGCTCAAACCTGCTGGCAAACTAAATTGAATATTCGCCGCAATGCCATGTTTTTGCGCTAAAAATTGCTTAATAAAACGGCGCATCCCCTGACTTTGCACCACAATTTGTTCGGGCGCGAGCGGCGATGTGAGCGGTTGAACCGCGTGCAGTCTTGCCAACATCTCGGCAAGCTCTTCAAGGCGATTGGATTGATACAAATGCAACATGGTTTTTAGATGAATAAACAAAATGATGGCGTGATTATACGCGCAAAGATTTCAGGCTGCCTGAAAACATATTCACTATCCCCCAATTAGCCAATCACAATATAGCCCTACAACATCTTGAATTATTCACGATTCAGCCTTATGTTACGCCTTGCAGTTTTTGACAGATTTTTTTAAGGAAAATAAAATGAGCGATAAAATCGTACACGTAACCGATGCCAACTTCCAAACCGAAGTATTAGAATCCAACGTACCCGTATTATTAGACTTTTGGGCGCCATGGTGTGGGCCTTGCAAAATGATTGCGCCCGTATTAGACGAATTGGCAAATGAATTTGACGGACAAGTGAAAATTGCCAAAATCAACGTTGATGAAAACCAAATCGTACCCACACAATTTGGCGTACGCGGCATCCCAACCTTGATTGTATTCAAAGATGGAAAAGCAGTGGCTACCAAAGTAGGCGCATTGGCGAAAAACCAATTAGCCGCATTTGTTACCGCATCGGTAGCATAAATTTCATTGAAACCAAAATTAAAGGCTGCCTGAAAGATTCATTTTCAGGCAGCCTTTTAAATTTTGCGGAAATGTGCCAGAACGCGGCGTCTTGCCGCCGCACCCACGCTTTAGGCGCGTGGCACGAAACCGTCCGCACTTCAACACAACCGCATCGCGTGGACGATGCCCACTATTCCCATTTTAAAACAACACATTCCCCATCAAAAGAAAAAGTCGGATACCAGTATCTGACCGACATTTGCTATTCGCTGGTCTCTTCTTTGTTCTTATTTAAATTTAAACCAAAATTAAGCCACCAACCAAATAAAATTCCAAATGGCATACAGAACAACAGAAAAAAATTACCCGTATTTATATCATGTTGTTTTAATTTTCTATAGTAATTG
>JBHARQ010000043.1:0-4546 GCA_041831015.1 Simonsiella sp.
AATTCTTGGCTCAAAACAGGTATAAATATAAATTTTATCCGCCTGTCCTTTGACATATTCTAAACAGATGGAGACCATATCTGCTTGTAATTCGCTGAAATAATCTTCAAATACCATTTTTATTCCTTATAATTTGTCAATATTAATGCTGGTTTGAATTCTAGCATTTTTTCCTGAATGGAGTGAGTAGGTCGCGTATTCTACGAAGAACGCACCGTTCCGCGCCACGCCCCTAAAAGCGTGGTGCGCGGCAAGACGCGCGTTCACCGCAAAAAAATCAGGTAACTTAAAAATAATTCGCCAACCCAATCCGCCATTTCAGCCCCCAATAAGTCGCCAAGCCTGTGGTGCTGTGAATGATTTTCCCATTGCGAATCAACACAATGGTAGGCGTAACGCGGATTTGCCATTGCTGCGACCATTCGCCCTGTTCATCGTTGAGCGTGTCAAATTGCCACTGATGTTGCGCCAAATAATCCGCCACATTTTTCGGGCTGCCTGAACGCAACGCCACACCCAAAACAGGCACGCCATCTTGATGTAACTCATTGATAACAGGCGAAGTATGTCGGCAAATCCCACACCAACTGCCCCAAAAATACACCACCAGCGTTTGATTGTGGCTCAATGCGGCTAATGTGGTCGGCTGCGATTGGGCTAGCGTGCGAAAAGGCACGTCAGCCGCATTCATGGGCGGACTGGGTTTGCGCCAATAATCCACCGCCACACTCATAATCAGAATAATGGCGAGCGTTTGGGTGATTTGTTTTAGGTAATGTAGTAGTTTGTTTTTCATGGGTTTTCTGAATGTGTCGTCTTTTCGGGCAGTTCATCAATAATCGTTAAACCATAATCATCGGCAATGGCTTGTGCCAATATTTTGATTTTTGAATATATATCTTTTTGAATATTGGGTGGATATAAATTGCCAAAAATAATAATATTTTGTGTTTTGCCATAATCGTAATATAAGGTTAAACCATTTGTATGGATAACTAAGCTATCATGTTGTTGAGTCGGTTTGTAAATAAATTGAATGCGGTAACGATTACGGAATGTTAATTGTTTTTCTACTCTATCCCATTGTATTTTTTGACCAATGCCGATATGTGAATAAGGACTAAACGGCAGATAAAACCAAATGCCCCAAAAAATAATCGTCAAAATATTGAACCAAATCGGCATTCGTTCCCATACCCATAAGCAGCCGATTAAAAACATAAAGCATTCAGGCATAAGCAAAATATACTCAAACCAAGTTTTCCAGTTTTTGGGATTGGGAAGAACGTAAGTAGTGCGCCATGTAAGCTGGCTTTCGCCGCGTTGAATTTGTTCGGTTAATTCGGTTAGGTTAGCTTGAAAATGGTAGAGTGGTTTCATTTTTATCATGAAAAAGTAGTGAATAATGTATTTTCAGGCAGCCTGAAAATATTATCTAGCTGCCTGAAAATATCATTAGTTTAACCGTTAAACATATGCTCTGCGCTTGGGAATGTTTTGCCTTTGACCGCTTGAACATAGCTTTCTACGGCAGCCTGAATGCTGGTGTTGCCGTCCATAAAATTTTTCACGAATTTTGCCGTTTTGCCGTTGAACACGCCCAACATATCGTGCATCACCAATACTTGACCGTCCGTGTCCACGCCTGCGCCAATGCCAATGGTCGGGCAAGACACACGCTCGGTAATCTGTTTGCCCAATTCGCTCGGCACGCATTCCATCAAAATCATAGACGCGCCAGCCGCTTCGTGTGCCAACGCATCTGCCAACACCGCCGCCGCCGCGTCGCCACGACCTTGCACCTTGTAGCCGCCAAACACATTCACATATTGTGGTGTCAAACCAATGTGTGCGCAAACGGGAATAGCACGTTCTTGCAAAAATTTCGTGGTTTCCGCCATAACCGCGCCACCTTCCAGTTTGACCATGTGCGCGCCTGCTGCCATCAATTTCGCTGACGCTTCAAAGGCTTGTTCTTTGCTTTGCTGATATGCGCCAAACGGTAAATCTGCCACAATCATCGCCTTGCTGTTACCACGCGACACCGCCGCCGTGTGGTAACACATTTCGTCTAGCGTAACAGGCAACGTAGAAGATTTGCCTTGCACCGCCATACCCAACGAGTCGCCAATCAGTAAAACATCTACGTTAGCGCGGTTCATCAATGCCGCAAAGCTCGCGTCATAGCAAGTGAGCATGGCGATTTTTTCGCCTTTGGTTTTCATGTCGCGTAAAGTATTGATGGTAATCATAAGAATCTCTTTCATAAATCATAGAAAGGCGCATTGTAACGCAAAACCGTTCAGGCTGCCTGAACGGTTTGGGGTGGCTAAAAAACAGTTTTCCTATTTTGACGGGAACGCGGTGCAACGCCACATTCTCTATTGATTAATGAAAATCAGCCTGAATAAATGCGCGATGTTAAAAAAGAGTAAAAATACTTTCAGGCAGCCTGAAATCTTCACGCCAACACAACATTTTTTCAATAAAATGATACAATCCCTACTCTGATTACCTGCTTAATATTCCTATAACCATGTCTGCCGTTCCTGATTATTTACAACACATTCGCATTGTCCTATCGCGCACCAGCCACCCAGCCAACATTGGCGCAGCCGCACGCGCGATGAAAACCATGGGTTTGAGCCAACTCGTACTGGTTGCCCCCAACCTTATGGCAACCCCCATGACACCCGAACCACCTATTTTCAATGCCGAATCTGCTGCCGATTTCAGGCTGCCTGAAGAAAGCTACATTCTCGCATCAGGCGCAGTAGATGTTTTGGAACAAGCTAAAATCGTCGCCACCCTGCCCGAAGCCTTAACAGGTACCGTATTAAGCTGCGCCCTAACCAGCCGCCGCCGCGAACTGACTTCGCCCCTACAAACCCCACGCGAACTCACCCCCAGCCTACTGGCAGCCGCACAAGCAGGACAAACCGTTGCCCTCGTCTTTGGCAACGAAACCTTTGGATTAAGCATTGACGAAGTACAACATTGCAACCGCCTCATGACCATATCAGGCAATCCCGACTACTTCTCACTCAATTTAGCGCAAGCCGTACAAGTCGTCTGCTACGAACTATACAGCCAAGTCAATGCCGACCTGTCCCACCTCATACCCGAGCGCAACCTCGCCACCGCTGACCAAGTCGCAGGCATGGTACAACACCTAGAACAAACCATGGAAAAACTCGACTTTTTTCATAAACGCAACCAAGAACGCATGGTACGCCGCCTCCAAGCCCTATTTAATCGCGCCGATACCACAACAGAAGACATCGACATCTTGCGCGGCTTTTTTAACAAAGTACAACAACGCCTACCCAAATCCGAATAAACCGTGTGGATGATTTGCCAGAACGCGGCGTCTTGCCGCCGCACCCACGCTAAAACCCGTGGCACGAATCCTGCCGCATTTCAAAACACCCGCCGCCTGAATACCATAATCAATAATAAAAACAAGGAAATATATGCGCCACCACTTATTGACCTTAACCCTACTGACCAGCTTACTCGCAGCCTGTGGCGGACAACAAGACGCCCCACGCGTTGCCGCCCCGACTACCCAACAAGGAGCTGCTGCACCTACCGCCGCAGCCATGCCCCAAGCCGCAACAGCTGCCGAAACCGCAGCCAGCGCGTCTGCCCCTGCCGTGATGGCAGCAACCGCCCCCAATTTACCCCTTGATGCACCCACATTCAGCGCATCTGCGCCTACATTGAGCGCGTCAGCACCCACCAGCGTTACCACCCACAATGTGCCATACGCCAAACCATTTGTTATTCAAGCCGATTTAACCTTCCGCACACCAGACGTTCGCAAAACCGCCGTTGCCATTGAAAAACTTGCCAACCAACATGGCGGCTTTGTCGTGTCCAACCAAACCACCAGCGAAGTTGTCAATCGCCGCGATTTTGAACAAGCCGATGGCATGTTACTCCGTTTAGAAAACTACATTAGCAGCACCGACCTCGTGGTACGCATTCCGCGCCAAAACACCCAAGCCTTTCTGCACAGCATCCAGCCCCACATCACATGGCTGGAACGCCAAAACTTTTCCGCAGACAACGTCAATGTCCAATTCCAACGCCAAATCCTGACCGCCCAACGCGAACAGCAACACGCCAAAGAATTGCAACAACTCAACCAATACAACCGTGGCACACCAGAAGAGCGTCGTGCTACTATTGCGGCACAATACCAAGCGCGTGAACAAGAAGACGAAATGAAAGTACAGCAAATTGAATTACAAGACAAAATTCAATATGCCACCATCAACCTACATTTCAACCAATCCGAGCAAATCGCCAAAACCGTTACCCCCAATCCCGAACGCGTGGCAGCCGAATACCGCCCCAGCATTTGGGCAAGCATGAAACAAGCGATGATAAGCAGTTGGAATCATTTATTTGCAATCATGCTGTTTTTACTGAAAATTTGGTATCTTTGGGCAACCGCCCTTGTGATTTGGTGGTGGAAACGAGCGCGTAAAGCACAAGCGCAAGACAGCGAATACGTCGCCACCAATGATTGGGACGTCCC